>JBQCFU010000335.1:0-4687 GCA_051958775.1 Pseudolabrys sp. | reverse complement strand
AGGCGCGGCTGCCATTCTTCCGGCGGGGCCGGGAACGAGGGCAGACCGGCCTTGATGACCGCGTCGACCTTCGCCGCGGAGACCGTGACCTTCTTCTCCGTCTTGGCCTTCTTCTGCTGTTGCGCGAGCGCGGAGCCGGTGCCGAGTGCGAGCAGGGCGGCGACGCCGATGGTGATGATCTTCATGGTCTGTCCCCCCGTCTCAGCGCTTCAGGCCGGGTGCGGAAATCTCTCCGCCCTCGGCATTCTTGGTCAGATAGGAAATCAGCGCGACGGTCAGTTCAGAGCCCATTTCCGGCGCCGGCAACCGCATCTGCCAGTAGCAGTCGACCAGCCGGTGCTGCATCGTCATCACGTTGGTGGTGGAGACGCGATAGGCCGGCCATTCACCCATGACCGCCTTGGCGCCCGCGGGCGCGGCGAGGTGGGCGAGGGGTTGCAGGCGAATGCGCTTGCCGGCTTCGGCGTGGCAGGTGGTGCAGGCGAAGTCGAACGGGCCGGAGCGCCGGTTGAACAGCGCCTCGCCGAGCGCGACCATTTCCTTTTCCTGCGGCTTGTCGAGCTTGGCCGAGAATTTCATGCCGCTCGACTTGTTCGCGACCCAGGTGGCGATGGCGCCGGTGTCCTTGACCGGCTGGCCGCCGCCCGGATGCGGGTTCTTGATCAGATCGGCGTGCTGGAAGCCCTGGATCTTTTCCTGGCACCAGAGCAGGCGGGTTTCGAGGTCCATGACCTTGCCCGCATCTGCGAAGAAGCGCGGCAGCTCTGCGAAGGCGCCGTCAACCTTGCCGGGGCCTTTGCCGAGGTCGCACGTTTCCAGCGAAACCTTGTTCGGACCGCGCGGCGTTTTCCACAACGCTTCGCCCCGGTCGGCGTCGAGCAGGCCCGGATTGCTCCAGGGGTCTTCCTTCATCATCTGGCGATATTTCTCGATCGCCTTTTCGGTATCGCTGTCCTGCGCGACGGCCGAGA
This sequence comes from Pseudolabrys sp., assembly GCA_051958775.1. Lineage (GTDB taxonomy): Bacteria > Pseudomonadota > Alphaproteobacteria > Rhizobiales > Xanthobacteraceae > Pseudolabrys. Next base: position 3,716 of record JBQCFU010000335.1, on the reverse strand, counting down.
CGGGAGCAAGGGCAGGACATGCCAAAGCAAGGCACGCCGCCAGCACGGCTGTTCTGAGTTTCACCGGTCATCCTCCATGGATTTTCTTTTCGGCGGCCCTGCTGCATTGCATTCGCAAGCGCAGCATTTCCTGCCTAAGCTCTTGTCGTTGCTGCTGAACAATACATGCATTGTTTTGAATGAAAAGAGCCGTTATGGTCTCGCACGAAATTGAATGTCTGCGCTTTCGCAACGGCGCGAGCAATATGCAGGAGACCTGAAATGACGTTGATGATCAACCGCCGGCAAGCGCTCGCGGTCGGTGCGGGGGCGGTGGTGGTGGCCAGCGGGTTTTCCCTGCCGGCCTTTGCGAAGAATGACTCTGCCGAGCTGATCGAGAAGTTCACCGGCGGCAAGAAGCCGGCCGATGGCAAGATCAAGCTCGATCTCCCGGAGATCGCCGAGAACGGCAACACGGTGCCGATGACGGTGTCGGTGGAAAGCCCGATGACCGAGCAGTCCTATGTGCAGGAAGTGCTGGTCGTGACGGACGAAAATCCGCGCGCCGGTGTGGCGACGTTCCACTTCACGCCGCAGAGCGGCGTTGCGGAAGCCAACGTCCGCATCCGTCTGGCGCAGACCCAGAACGTCATCGCCATCGCGAAAATGAACGACGGCTCGCTGTTCACCACCAGCAAGCAGGTCAAGGTCACCATCGGCGGCTGCGGCGGCTGACGCGCGGCGCGAACGGATAAAGGAACAGGACAATGGCAGCACCCCGCATCAAGCTCGACAAGAAAGAAGCCAAGAAAGGCGACATCGTCGAGGTCAAGGCGCTCGTCGCGCACGTCATGGAATCGGGCCAGCGCAAGAACGCCAAGGGTGAGATCATCCCGCGCAAGATCCTCAACAAGTTCACCTGCACGGTGGCCGGCAAGGAAGTGTTCTCGGCGGATTTCGAGCCGGCGATTGCCGCCAATCCGTACATCCAGTTCAAATTCCGCGCGACCGAATCCGGTCCCGTGGTGCTGACCTGGGTTGACGACGACGGTTCGAAGATTGTCGGTGAAGACAAGATCACCGTCAGCTAAGGCCAATACGGCGCGCAGACTGCGCGCCGTTTTCTTTTGATAGGTGCGGAATGTTTTCGAGGCGCGATCTGCTTCAGCTCGCGGCGGCGACGGCTGCCGTTTTGCCATTCACCGGCGCGCGCGGCTTCGCGCAGCAGCGGCTGACGCAGGCTGATCTGCTCAAGTTCGAGCCGGTCGGCAATGTGACGCTGCTGCACATCACCGACATCCACGGCCAGTTGATGCCGCTGTATTTCCGCGAACCGTCGCTCAATCTGGGCGTCGGCGATGCGAAGGGGCAGCCGCCGCACATCACCGGCAAGGCGTTCCTGCAGCGCTACGGCATTCCGGAAAAATCCGCCGAAGCCTACGCGCTGGCCTTCGAGGATTTCGAGGCGCTGGCGAAGACCTATGGCCGCATCGGCGGGCTCGACCGCGCCGCGACCGTCGTCAAATCGGTGCGCGCGGAGCGGGGCAGCGACCGCGTGCTGCTGCTCGACGGCGGTGATACCTGGCAGGGCTCGCTTGGCTCGCTGCAGACCAAAGGCCAGGACATGGCCGACTGCATGAAGCTGCTGAAGCCCGATGCGATGACCGGCCACTGGGAATTCACCTATGGCGAAGCACGGGTGAAGGAACTGATCAAGTCGCAGGACTTCGCGTTCCTCGCGCTCAATGTTCGCGACAACGACTGGCAGGAGCCGGTATTCGAACCGTACAAGATGTTCGAACGCGGCGGCGTGAAGATCGCGGTGCTCGGCCAGGCATTCCCCTATACGCCGGTCGCCAATCCGCGCTGGATGGTGCCGAACTGGTCGTTCGGCATCCGCGAGGACGACGTCCGCGCCACTGTCGAGAAGGTGCGCAAGGAAGGCGCGCAGCTCGTCGTGCTGCTGTCGCACAACGGTTTCGATGTCGACCGCAAGCTCGCCGCGCGCGTTCCCGGCATCGACGTGATCCTGACTGGCCACACCCACGACGCGCTGCCGGAAGCGGTGAAGGTCGGCAACACGCTGCTGATTGCGTCCGGCTGCCACGGCAAGTTCGTGTCGCGGCTCGACCTCGACGTGCAGGGCGGCGCGGTGAAGGGCTTCCGCTACAAGCTGATCCCGTTGTTCGCTGACGTGATCGCGCCGGATGCCGAGATGGCCGCCGCGGTCGCGAAGGCGCGCGCGCCGTTCGCCGCCGAACTGAAACGCGAGGTCGGCCGCACCGAGTCGCTCCTGTAACGGCGCGGCAACTTAGCCGGCACCTTCGATTATCTGATATGCGCGGCGCTGCTGCAGGAGCGCGACGCCGAGATCGCCCTGTCGCCGGGCTTCCGCTGGGGCACCAGCGTGCTGCCGGGGCAGGCGATCACCATGGAGGACATCCACAACGCCACCGCGATCACCTATCCGGCGGTGTACCGGATGACCATGAGCGGCGAGCGGCTCAAGGAAGTGCTCGAGGACGTCGCCGACAACCTGTTCAACCCGGACCCGTACTACCAGCAGGGCGGCGACATGGTGCGCTGCGGCGGGCTTGGCTACACGATCGACATCGGCAAGCCGGCCGGACAGCGGATTTCGGAGATGACCGCGCTCAAGACCGGGCAGGCGATCGACCCGAAGCGCGATTACACCGTGGCCGGCTGGGCCAGCGTCAACGAGGGAACCGAAGGCCCGCCGGTATGGGATCTGGTCGAACGCTACGTGGCGCGGGAAAAGACCGTCCGCATCCAGTCCGGCGATGCCGTGAAAATCCGCGGTGCGTAGCGCGGATTCTCTCTTACATTCAAAACACGCTATGTGATATGGCTACCCGGAGAAACTTTTACTCCGGGAAACGCCATGAGTGACACGAACGTCCCAGCAATTCCGTCACGGCGTCGGTTTCTTGCTACGGCATCCGGCCTCGTCGCTGCCGGTGTCGCTTCACCGGTGATGGCGCAAGACTCCAAGGCGTTGCCGCCCAACGTGGCCGACTGGACGCGCGCATTGGGCGAGGGCGTCGTCGCCCATCCTTACGGCTCGCCGTCGAAATTCGAGAAGCACGTCATCCGCCGCGACGTCGAATGGCTCACCGCGAGCCGCGAGTCGTCGGTGAGCTTTACGCCGCTGCACGAACTCGACGGCATCATCACACCGAACGGCTTGTGCTTCGAACGGCATCACTCCGGCGTCGCCGAGGTGAGTCCGCAGGATTACCGGCTGATGATCCACGGCCTCGTCGAGCGGCCGATGATGTTCACGCTCGACGATCTCAAGCGCTTCCCGCGCGTGAACCGCATCTACTTCCTCGAATGCGCCGCCAATTCCGGCATGGAGTGGCGCGGCGCGCAGCTCAACGGCTGCCAGTACACGCACGGCATGGTGCATTGCGTGGAATATACCGGCGTGCCGCTGAAAGTGCTGCTGGCGGAATCAGGCATCAAGCCGAGCGCGAAATGGGTGCTGGCGGAAGGGGCCGACGCTGCTGCGATGACGCGCTCAATCCCGCTCGCGAAAATCCTCGACGACTGCCTCGTTGCCTATCGCATGAACGGCGAGATGCTGCGCCCGGAGAACGGCTATCCCGCGCGGCTCGTCGTGCCGGGCTGGGAAGGCAAGATGTGGGTGAAGTGGCTGCGCCGGCTGAAGCTCGGCGACGAGCCATGGGAGACGCGCGAGGAGACGTCGAAATACA
>JBQCFU010000334.1:0-3083 GCA_051958775.1 Pseudolabrys sp. | reverse complement strand
AATCCTCGCAGGTTTCCGCCTTGATGGTGCCGCCGGTACCTTCGATCTCCTGGAACATGATCTTGCTGGTCGACCCGCACAGCGTGCATTTCGAACGCAGGTGATTCCACATCGTGCCGCACAGCGAGCATGAACAGTAGCGGGCACCCGCCGGCGGCGGCCACGCGACAAGCACCGTCGAAGCCGGCGCGCCGCCGCATGACGGGCAGGCGCCATCGCCGACCGACTCCATCTCTTTCCCCGGCAATTTCGCCGCGAGCCGCGCGAAATGCACCTGCAGGACGGCGGCAACGAAAACGTGCTCGGCCAGCGCCTCGACCGGGATCGCCTCGGCCAGCACGTTCTGGACCATCGCGGTGCGCGCATCCGAATCCGCCGCCTTGACGCGCAGCAGCGCGGCCTGTGCGACCGCTGGCATGGTCATGTGCTCAGCCGATGCGATCAGCCGCGAGAACGTCGCCTCGAACGCCGGATCGGCATCGAAATGGCCGCGATCGAGCGGCGGCATCTTGTGTTCCCTGGCGCGCGCCAACACCGCCTCGTCGAGCGGGCTCGGCTCCGGCAACCCCTCCTGGATCGCAGCCTGCGCGGCGCAGAGATCCGCCAGGAAGAGCAGATAGGGTTTCAGATCGTGGCCTTCGGCGAGGGTTCGAAACCGCTCAGCACGGGCCGCAAACATCCGGGATGGATTGGGAAGCCTGACAAAAGGCGGCTTCGGGATATTCGCAATAGCGGAGGGATCGGGTTCCGTCGTGTCGACCGTTGACATCTCACTGCCTCACGAACCGCACGGGCTACGTGTCGGGCCGTACTGGACACCGGCGCATCGCTGCGCCGGTGTCGTGGGTACAATCAGCTCTGCATCAGCTTTTCTTGCCGCCGACCAGCTCGCGCAACCACTTGCGATGGTGGCGCCAGGCCCAGCCGCCGGTAACCTTGCCGCGGGTCATGGCACCGATGGTACCACGCACCCAGATCGCCGCGTAAACATGGACGATCCAGACGCAGATGATCGCGACAGCCGCCAAGGCGTGAACCAGCACGGCCACGCGCTTCTGCGGGATGGTGGAGTACTCCGAGAAATACTGGTCCCAGATGACGAAGCCGCTGACGATCAAGGTGATGATCAGGATCGACATCGACCAGAACACCACCTTCTGACCGGCATTGTACTTGCCGACTTCCGGGAGCTTCTCCTCGTTCCCGGTCAGCACGTCATGCAGACGTGCCATCCAGGTGCCGTCCTCGCGCCGCCAGAGATTGGCCTTCCAGAAGCGGATGAACAGTCCGGCGAAGCTGAAGAACAGGACCACGCCGATCCACGGATGGATCGCGCGCGTGTTCTGTCCATCGCCAAACAGCCCGGTCAAGAAGAACAGGCTCGGGTGGAACAGCGCGAGGCCGGACAGGGCCAGCAGGATCAGGCAGGTCGCGGTGATCCAGTGATTGATCCGCGCGCCGGTGGTGTAGCGGTCGACGGTGACTGGATTTCCGGGATGAACCTGATCGCCCCGTTCGACATCATAGGCGGTTGCCATGGTCAGCCCCCCGTCAGTTTCTTGGCATTCTCCTCATCCTCGGGGGCCACGCGGTTCGGCCCGGCGATGATGTGATGGAGGAAGCCAATGGCGACGAAAGCGCCCATCGCGGCCAGACCCGCATACTTCGTCACACCCTTCCAGATCTCGACGACCGGACTGATCGACGGATTGTTGGCAAGGTTGGCGTAGATCTGCGGCTTGTCCGCGTGCTGCAGCACGTACATGACGTGCGTACCGCCGACACCCGGCGGATCGTAAAGTCCCGCGTTCTTGAAACCGCGCGACTTGAGATCCTTGATGCGGAAGTCCGCCCACTTCTTCATCTCATCCTTGGTGCCGAGCACGATCGCCTGCGTCGGGCAGGCTTTCTGGCACGCCGGACCCTGGCCGACCGCGACGCGATCGACGCAGAGCGAGCACTTGTAGGCCTTGTTATCGACCTTCGAGATGCGCGGAATGTTGAACGGGCAACCCTTCACGCAGTAGCCGCAACCGATGCAGTTCTCGTGAACGAAATCGACGATTCCGTTCGAGTACTGCACGATGGCGCCCGGTGCGGGGCAGGCTTTGAGACAGCCCGGGTCCTCGCAATGCATGCAGCCGTCCTTGCGGATCAGCCACTCGAGATTGCCGGATTCCGGGTTCTGGTACTCGGAGTAACGCATCAGCGTCCAGGTATTCGGCGTCAGATCGTGCGGATTGTCATAGACACCGACGTTGATACCGACTTCCTCGACGAGGTTATTCCATTCAAGGCACGCCACCTGGCATGCCTTGCAACCGATGCATTTCGACACGTCGATCAGCTTCGCCACCTCCGGCTGCCGCTGCGCGGCAGGGGTGATGTTGGAAGCGGACCGGCGGATCAGGTCCTTATCGCCAAACTTCGGCGCGACCGGCTTGGTGGTGGGGTTTGCAATAGGCTGAAACATGCTGCTGCCCTCCCCTTAAGCCACCGGACCCGGAACGGGTTCGATATTGACGAGGAACGACTTGAACTCCGGCGTCTGCGAGTTGGCGTCACCGACCGGCGGCGTCAACGAATTGATCGGCGAGGCTTTCTTGGTTTCGCCGATGAAGCCGAAGTTGAGCGGCAGACCGACCTGATGGACGATCTTTCCGTCGACCTTGAGCGGGATCATCCGCTTGGTGACGACCGCCTTGCCCTTGACCTGACCGCGGTTCGACCAAACGCGGACGAGCTGTCCGGGCTTGATCCCCTTTTCCTTGGCCAGTTCCTCGGAGATCTCCACGAAGAACTCGGGCTGCATCACCGCGTTCGCGTGGACGTTCTTCGTCCAGTAGTGGAAGTGCTCGACCAGACGATAGGTGGTCGCAACGATCGGAAAGTCCTTGGCATTGCCGAAGATTTCCATGTCGTTGTTGAACACCCGAGCGACCGGATTGCCCCGGATCTTCGGGAAGATCGGATTGGCCGCAAGCGGCGACTCGAACGACTCGTAGTGCGCCGGGAACGGACCGTCAGCCATCAAGCCGCGAACCCAGAGGCGCGACACGCCTTCCTGGTTCATGATGAACGGG
>JBQCFU010000333.1:0-2664 GCA_051958775.1 Pseudolabrys sp. | reverse complement strand
ATGCTCAAGAGCTGGCTCGATGACAATCTGCCGAGCCTGGTCGAGCGCATCGTGCGAGCGGAGATCGAGCGCGTCTCGCGCGGGCGGGTCTAGAGCCTCTCACCGTTTCATTGGAACGGTAAAAGCCCTTCAGTTTTCGGTGCGCGAAACGCTCTCGCTATCGGCGGGCGATGGCCCGTGCGAACCAGATCGAATCCAGCAACAACAGGACGCCGGCGACGGCGAAGACCGGCGCGCCGCCATGCTGGTCGAACACCAGCGCTGCGGTCGCCACACCGGCTGTTTGCCCGAGATAGAGCGCCGCCGAGAACAGCGAGACTGCGGTGCCACGCGCAGCCGGCGTCATCTGCGTCGCGAAGGTCTGCAATGTGTTGTGGAACATGTAGAAACCGAGACCGATTCCCATCACCGAGAAGGGAGCGGTCCACCACACCGGCGTGATGGCCAGTGTCAGGAAGGCGACGAGCAACATGATCCCGCCGCCCAAAGCGAGGCCGAACTGGCCGAGCCGCTGGACGAAGATGCGCACGAACGAACTGTAGATCAGGCCGCCGATGGCGAATGCGCCGACGCAGAGGCCGATGATCGTGAACGACAGATCGAAACGCTGATGCAGGTCGGCGCCGACATAGGCGAATGCACCGAACATCAGCATGCTTTCGAGGAACGCGACGATGACGATGAAACGCGCCCACGGGTCGCCGATCACTGCGCGATACCCGGCGACGAAGCCGCGGGACGCGGTTTTGTCCACGGGCTGAACCCGCGTCAGCGGATTGCGGATCAGTTCCATGATCAGACCGATGGCCGCAATGGCGAACAGCGCCGCCAGAAAGAAGAAGACATTGCGCCAGCCGAACCAGTCGCCGAGAATCCCACCTGCGGATTGCCCAAACAACTGGCCGATGATCTGACCCGACAGGAACCGGCCGAGCACTTGCTGGCGTTGTTCGTAAGGTGTGATGTCGCCGATATAGGCCATTGCCAGGGGGATGACCCAGCCGGAGGCGAGGCCGCAGGCGAGCCGCATCGCCACCAGCGTCGGCAGGGACTGCGCGAGGCCGCAGGCAAAGGTCAGCACGGTCGCGGCCGTGGCCGCGTAAGCGATGCAGCGGTACTTGCCGAACCGGTCTGCGACCGGCCCGATCAGAAGCTGCACTGAGCCGTGGCTGAGCATATAGGCGGTGACGACGATCGAGGCGGCGCCGACGGTGACGCCGAGGTCGGTGGCGATCTGCGGCAGCAGCGAGTCCGTGACGCGAACCATCGATTGCCCGGCAAAAGCCGCCAGTGCCAGCAGGGTAATGGCGCGGGAAATCTGGCGGCGCCGGATGGGGTCGTCCGGCGGGGAAGAGGCTGCAGCGGGCACGTTGACTCTCGGGAGGCGGCGGGCTTTTTACGGCGTAATCGGTTGAAACATCACAGCGAACTGCGAACAGACGATGATTGACAAGACTTACCGGCCGTCCGAGGCGGAAGGGCGTATCGCGCAGGCATGGGAAAAGGCCGGCGCATTTCGGGCGGGTCGTCCCGAACGGGCCGGCGCAGAGCCTTACTGTATCGTTATTCCGCCGCCCAATGTGACCGGTTCGCTGCATATGGGCCATGCGCTCAACAATACGCTGCAGGACATCCTGTGCCGTTACGAGCGCATGCGCGGCAAAGACGTCCTCTGGCAGGTGGGCACCGACCACGCCGGCATCGCCACGCAAATGGTGGTCGAGCGCCAACTGATGGAGCGCCAGCAGCCGGGTCGCCGCGAGATGGGCCGCGAGAAATTCCTCGAGCGCGTCTGGGAATGGAAAGCGGAATCCGGTGGCACGATCATCAACCAGCTCAAACGGCTCGGCGCGTCATGCGACTGGTCGCGCGAGCGCTTCACCATGGACGAGGGGCTGTCGAAGGCCGTCGTCAAGGTGTTCGTCGATCTCTATCGCGCCGGACTCATTTACAAGGACAAGCGGCTGGTCAATTGGGACCCGAAGCTGCTGACCGCGATCTCCGATCTCGAAGTCGTGCCGGTAGAGACCAAGGGCCATCTCTGGCATCTGCGCTATCCGATCGAAGGCAAGACCTTCAACGCCGAGGACCCTTCGACCTTCATCGTCGTCGCGACCACGCGGCCGGAGACGATGCTGGGTGACACCGCGGTCGCCGTGCATCCGGAGGACGAGCGCTACAAGACGCTGGTCGGCAAGAACGTGATCCTGCCGCTGGTCGGCCGGAAAATTCCGATCGTCGCCGACGACTATTCCGATCCGGAGAAGGGATCGGGTGCGGTCAAGATCACACCGGCGCACGATTTCAACGACTTCGAGGTCGGCAAGCGGCATAACCTGCCGCAGATCAATGTGCTGAGCATCGAAGGCAAGATCGCGATCAAGGACAACGCCGATTTCCTCGCCGGCGCTGACACCGGCGAACTGGCGCAGACGCTGGCGCTCGACGGCAAGGATCGTTTTGCCGCGCGCAAGGAGATTGTCGCGCGCCTTGAAGAGATGGGGCTGCTCGCCAAGATCGAGCCGCACAATCATGTGGTGCCGCATGGCGACCGCTCCAACGTGGTGATCGAGCCCTATCTCACCGACCAGTGGTATGTGGACGCCAAGACCATGGCGCAGCCGGCGATGGCTGCCGTGCGCGAGGGCAAGACCACCTTTGTCC
>JBQCFU010000332.1:0-6032 GCA_051958775.1 Pseudolabrys sp. | reverse complement strand
AACCTGCGTGAATTGATGCGGCATGTCGACCTGCAGCCGCATGGCGGCGCGCTCGCCGAGGCGGTCGTCACGATTACCGGCAAGGATGGCAGCACGCGCCGCGAGGCGGCGTTGCGCGACATGGGGCGGGGCCCCGATGATCCGATGAGTGATACGGAATTCCGCGACAAGTTTCTGGATTGCGCGGCGGCGGCTGTGACCGGCCACGAAGCATCGGCGCTGTTCGAGCGGCTGATGAGCCTCGAACAGATGCGCTCGATCCGGCCGATTCTTGCTGCTGCGAGAGGCCAGCAGACAGACGCTTCCATGCCCGCGCAAGCGACGGCGTGAATCCACGACAACGATTTTCGACAACAGCCGGTGTGAAGAGAAAGATGAGTATCGCCCTCCAGATCGCGCAGCGGATCAATGCCCTGCAAGCCGAGCAATTCCCCGCTGAAGCCCTCGAATGGGCGAAGACCGCGATCATCGACATGATCGGTTGCGCGCTGGCGGGTGCGCCCGAGGACACGACCGAGATTGCGCTGAAAGCCGCTGCAACGCCGATCAGCGACGGTTGCGTGGTGATCGGCCGTGGCGAGAAATTGCGTGCGCTCGATGCCGCGCTGATCAACGGAACGGCGGGCCACGCGCTCGATTTCGATGACACCAGCAAGTCCATGGCCGGCCATCCCACGGTAGTGATCGTGCCGGCGCTTCTGGCGGTGGCGGAGCAGCGGCAGGTCGCCGGCCGCGATTTTCTGAACGCCTATATCGTCGGTGTCGAAACCGCGACGCGCATCGCGCGCGGCGTCAATTTCTATCACTATGAGAAAGGCTGGCACCCGACGGCGACTCTCGGCATCTTCGGCGCCGCTGCGGCCTGTGGCTGGCTGTTGCGACTGACCGACGAGGAGATGATGTCGGCGCTGGCGCTGTGCATTTCACACGCCGCCGGCGTGAAGTCGAATTTCGGCAGCCAGACCAAGCCGCTGCATGCGGGTGTCGCAGCGCGGCATGGTCTGTTCGCCGCGCAACTGGCCAAAGGCGGTTTCACCGCGAGCGCCGACGCGTTCGAGCATCCGCAAGGGTTTTTCGAGGTGTTCAACGGCAAGGGGAATTTCCACTCCGAGCGCATGTTGAAGGATTGGGCCGCGCCGCTCGACCTGCTCAATCCGGGGATTTCGATCAAGAAATACCCGTGCGTCTATAGCGTGCATGGCGGAATCGATGCGGCGATCGCATTGACCCAGCAGCACAAACTGAAAGCGGATGATATCGCTGCCGGGACGGTGACGATGCATCGTCGCCGCTTGCTGCCGCACGTGCAGCGGCAGGCCACCAGTCCGCTCGATGCCAAATTCAGTCTGCCTTATGCGGTTGCGCGGGCGCTGGTCGATGGGCGTGTCCTGATGGAGCATTTCGAGGGCGAGCGCTTCCGCGATCCCGATGTACGTCGGGTGATGGAGGTTGTTGCGACCAAGGGTCACGACGACGACAGCAACGATTACGGTGCGACCGTCGAGGTTCGCCTGCGCGATGGAACGACGTTCAGTCATGCCGTCCCGGCGCCGCTTGGCCGCGGTCCGGAAATCCCGCTGCCGAGGTCGATGCTGCGCGAGAAATTCATGGATTGCGCATCGCGCGCACTCGATAAGGCGCAGAGCGCCAAGGTCTTTGCTGTGCTCGAAGCGCTGCAAGACGCTGCGAATATGAAGGATGTCGCGGCTCTGCTCGCCGTGCAGCCTTCCGTCTCTCGTTCCAAAACGATTCACTAAGGACAGTTGCGTTATGAGCTTCGCCCTTGATCTCGCCCAGCGCGTCAACCGTCTCGCCATCGGCGCAATGCCGGAAGAGGCGATCCATGTCGCGAAATTCTGCATTGCCGATACGCTCGGCGTGTCGCTTGCCGGGCAGGATGAGCCGGTCGTGCAGATCGCCACGCGGACGCTGGAGATCGACCACGCGCCGGGACCGTGTTTCATTTTCGGCAGCAAGGCCCGTGGCACCACGCTCGACGCTGCGCTGATCAACGGTGCTGCGGCCCATGCGCTCGACTACGACGATTGCAGCACGATCATGGGCGGACATCCGTCGGCGCCGGTCGTCCCCGCGCTGTTGGCTTTGGCTGAGGAGATGAGGGCTTCGGGCAAGGCTGTGCTCGAGGCGTTCATTTGCGGTATCGAAGCTGAAATCCGTCTGGCACGCGGCCTGCTGCCGCATCATTACGAGAAAGGCTGGCATCCGACCTCGACGCTCGGGGTGTTCGGTGCTGCGGCAGCCTGTGCGCGCCTGTTGAAACTCGACGACGAGCAGCTTGCCCGCGCACTTGCCATCGCCGTTTCGTTGTCGAACGGCGTGAAGGCGAATTTCGGCACGCCGACCAAGCCGCTGCATGTCGGCACCGCCGCGCGTGGCGGGCTGATGGCAGCACTGCTTGCGCGCGATGGTCTGTCGGCCAACCCGAACGCGTTCGAGCAGGAGCAGGGCTTCTTCGACGTATTCAATGGTCAGGGCAATTTCGACATCGATGCCATGCTGGCCGATCGCGATAGTGCGCTCGAACTGCTCAGTCCGGGCGTGGCCATCAAGCAGCATCCATGCTGCGGCAGCGCGCATTCGGCGATCGATGCGGCGATCAAGCTGCGCAAGACCAACGGTGCGCTGAAGGCCGCCGATATCGAGTCGATCGAGACGCAAACTCATGCGCGACGGCTGGCGCACACCAATCGTCCGGATCCGCGCACCGGGCTCGATGCCAAGTTCAGCGTGCAATACACGACGGCCCGGGCGCTGATGGAAGGAACGATCCGATTCGACCATTTCGAAGGCGACGCCTTCATGGACCCAACCATCCGGGGACTGCTGTCGCGGACCGTGTCGCGCCCGCACAACGAGACCAACGAATATCTCGGCCGGGTCATGGTCACGCTGCGTAACGGAACGACGCTGCGTTCGGAAGCGGTCACGCCGTTCGGGCGAGGGCAGGATAATCCGATGTCGACCGACGAGCTGAAGGACAAGTTCATGGACTGCGCGATCCGCACCAAGCCGAAGGCGGTGGGCGGACGGGCTTTCGACGAGGTCATGATGTTCGACCGGCTGCCGGACGTTCGGCACCTGACCGCGATCCTGGCGGAAACGGCCGCCTGAGCTTCGCAGGCGTTTCGACGGGATTGAGTCGGGTTTAGCTTTCTCTTGTGATAACAAGGAGATATTCGTCCCCCACACACTGACCAGGGAGAACAGCGTGTCGAAAAGCGTGTCCGAGCCGCGGGCCTTGCCTCGCAAGGCGGCGGCTGACCGGAAGTCGCGCGCGGACGATGTTTCGCGATCAGACTACGTTTTCCAATACGTCCGGGATTCGATCCAGAAAGGCGAACTGCGCCAGGGCATGCGGTTGCGCGAGGAAGATCTCGCCGAGCTGCTCGGGGTGAGCCGGACGCCGGTGCGCGAAGCGCTGGGGCGGCTGGTCGCTCGCGGCCTGGTCGAACTGGCCCCGGGGCGCGGGTTGATGATCGCCCAGCTCACGTCGACGAAGATCATCGAGCTTTACAGCCTGCGCGCCATTCTCGAAGGCGCCGCGGCGCGGTTCGCCGCCGAGCATGTCTCGCCCACCGAGATCAAGATCCTGCGTCAGATGGTCGAGCAGTGCTTCGATGCAGCCACCCCCGCCGAGGCGGCCGCCTGGAATCTCCAGTTCCACCGGATGATCTTCGAGGTTGCCCGCAACCGCTACCTGCTGCCGGCAGTGCTGGACCTCCACGATTCCGTGTCGCTCCTGCCGGGGACTGTCTTCGATACGCCCGGTCGCAAGGACACTGTGTTGCGGGAACATACAGCCATCGTCGATGCGCTTGAGCGCCGGGACCCGCAGGCGGCCGAGATTGCCGGCCGCGACCACGTGCTGGCCAGCAAAGACATCCGAATGATGCAGCTTTTCAGCCGTTCTCCCGAGGGGATGAAATAAACGGACCCGGGTCTCGGGTGGGGGCTGCCCAGGCGGCTCGGGGCGCACTTCTTGCATTCGAGTCCTGCATTCCGGCCCTTGGATTAGGCTTGAGAATCCGTGTTGTCCATGTTTGGATACAGGATACAGGCCGGCCAAAGGCCGCCATGCAAGGTGAATTTCCCGAATGACGAGTGCGCCAGCCGCGCCGGCGGCTTCTGACGTCCAGTACATCTCCCCCGTCACCGGCCAGCGTTTTGCTGTCGATACGCCGATGTGGCGTGATCAGGTTGGCTCGCATCTCAATCTGACGCTCGGCCATGGGTTGGCTCCGGCCGATATCGTCGGGCACGAGCGTTCGCTGTGGCGCTATGCGTCGGCGATCCGCGTCGATGCAAAGTCTCGGATCAGCCTCGGGGAGGGTTGGACACCGTTGGTGGCGCGGCCGTGGGATGGCCGCGAGGTGCAGGTGAAACTCGAATATCTGGCGCCGACCGGCTCGTTCAAGGATCGCGGCACCAGCGTGCTGTTCAGCTATCTTCGTTCGGTTGGCGTGAAGCACATCCTCGAGGATTCCTCGGGTAATGCCGGCGCGTCGATGGCGGCCTATGCGGCCGCGGCCGGCATGAAAGCCCGCATCCTTGCGCCGGCGTCCGCGCCGGCCGGGAAGATCTCGCAGATGACGGCGATGGGGGCCGACGTCGGTCTCATCCCAGGCGACCGGCAGGCTGTGGCCGACATGGCGCTGCGGGAAGCCGAGAAGATTTTTTACACCAGCCACAACTGGCAGCCGTTCTTCATCGAAGGCACCAAGACGCTGGCGTTTGAACTGTGGGAGCAGACCGGATTCCGCGGACCCGACGCTGTCGTCGTTCCGTGTGGCTACGGCAGCAATGTGCTCGGCCTCTGGATCGGTTTCAACGAACTGCTCGCGCACGGCCAGATATCGCGCATGCCCCGCATCTATGCGGTGCAGGCGGCGGCAAGTGCTCCGTTCCATGCCGTGTGGGAATCCGGCGGCGATCAGTGGGTGCCGATCAAACCGACGTCGACCATGGCGGACGGCATCGCCTCGGTGAAACCGGTGCGCATCCGCGAAGTGATGGAAGCCGTGCGCGGCTCCAAGGGCGCGGTGGTGGCGGTGAGCGAGGATGAAATCCTCAAGTCGCTGCGCCAATGCCTGGGTCAGGGACTGTTCGTCGAGCCGACATCGGCATCGTCCGGTGCGGCGCTGACACGTCTGATCAGTTCAGGCGACATTGCAGCCGGCGAAACGGTCGCCATGGTGCTGACGGGTTCGGGTTTGAAGGCCACGGACAAGATCGCCTCGCTGGTCGGATGACCGGCAGGCGAGTGGCTGATTGTCATCGCGTGTTTGCAGGGAGAAACGGATCATGGCTCAGACGGTCGCGGCGCAGAACCAAATCGAAGACATCGAGGGCATCAGCCGCCGTCTATGCGAGGCAGTGGAGCACTGGACCTATGACGACATCCCGGCGGATGTGGTGCAGACCCTGCGGCTGCTGGTCATCGATACGCTCGGCGTGATCGGCGGCGCGGCGCGCGCGCCCGGCATCGCCGAGATCAACGGTCGTCTGGCGAAGTGGGAAAACGGCGGCTCCGCGACCGCGTTGCTCGGTAAGCACCGGTTCTCTCCGCCGAACGCGGCGATGTCGAACGGTGCGGCGGCGCATGCGCTCGACTTCGACGACATGCATGATCCGGCGCGCATTCATGCGTTCTGCGTGCTGCTGCCGATCATGATGGCGGTCGCCGAGGATATCGGCAATGTCGACGGCAAGCGCTTCCTGCTCGCGCTGGCGGTCGCCGCCGAGGTTCACGCGCGGCTCGGCTTCACCTGTTACAACTCGCTCGGCAAGGGCTGGCATCCGACCACTACGCTCGGCAGCATGGCCGGCGCGATCGGCGCGGGCCGCATGCTGGGTCTGACCGGCGACAAGCTGGTCAATGCGCTTGGCATCGCATTCCACCAGGCGCAGGGCACCGCGCAGAGCATGCATGACGGCGTGCTGACCAAGCGGCTCGGTCCGGGCTTCGCGGCGCGCAACGCCGTGACGGCCGCTTTCTTCGCGCAGGACGGCAT
>JBQCFU010000331.1:0-7458 GCA_051958775.1 Pseudolabrys sp. | reverse complement strand
GGCTGTGTGCGGGCATGACGCGGAGAGAGTCCGGCCATGCTCTCTCCCATCATTCGGGACTCTTCACCTTATCGAATTACCGCTCATCGTCACCTTGGGAAACTGCGCGGCGTCGCGCACGAGATCGACGCTCACCACCTTGTCCCACGCCATGCCGACGATGGCGCCGCGCGATGCGCCGGACACGCGATTGCCGCTGATCACCGCCGCGCCCGCGCCCGGCGTCACCGACACCATGATGCCGGCGGGCGCGTTGCGCACCACATTGCCGGTCACCGTCACGTCGCGCAGATAATCACCGGCGCCGACGGCGATGCCGGCCATCGCCGCGCCTTCGATGACATTTCCCGTCACCGCCGTGTCAGCTTCGACGCCGATGCCGATGCCCCAGCCGTCATTCGGATCGGTGCCTGCGGGACGCCGCCGCGTGATATTGCGCAACACATTGCCCTGCACCACCGCGAGCCGGCCACCTTCCTTGAAATTGGTCACGGCGACGCCGATCGCCGCGTCATCCACCGTGTTGCCGGACACCACCGCGCCCTCGAAATCGAACTCCACATAGAGCGCGACCTCGCCGATGCCGGTGCAGCCATTGCCGACGATCTGGAGACCCGACGCCGCATTGCCGCGCACGGCGCTGAACGCCGCGTCACGGATGCGGTTGCCGCGCACGACGACATTGCCGGCGCTGTAAATATTGACGGCGTTGCCGTTCTGGCCCGAACCGCCGGCGCGCGCGGCAATGCGTTCGATGCGATTGTCGGAGACGATGCTGCCGTCGGCGCCTTTGTCGGAGCGCCAGATATTGATGCCGCCATTGCCGGCGCAGAGGATCGCGTTGCCGGAGACGACAAGCCCGCGCGCATCGAGCGAATGCATGGCGATGTCGCCGGTGTCGCTGATGGTGTTGCCGGTGATGCTGCCTTGCACCTGCGTCAGTTTCAGCGCAACGCCGGCCGCACGCGCGATCTGACAATCGGTCAGACGAAACTGGCGCGCGCCGACAACGTCGATCAACGTTTCACCACGCTGGCCGCCACCATCGAATACGAGATCCGTCAGCGATACATCCGGCGCATTGCGTACGGACAACAAGGGGCCGGAGGCGCCGAGGATAAGCCGCGTCGCACCGCGCGCACCGGCAAGCGATGCGCCGGGCGGCACGGTCACACCGGCGACACGATATTGTCCTGCTGCGAGCAGCAAGGTCTGACGGCGCTGCGCCGCCTGTTCGAGCGCGCGCTGCAACGCCGCGCTCTGATCGCCCGGCGCATTGGCACGCACGCCGAACTGCGCCGCGTCGAGGGTCGCCGCCTGCGCTGTTGCCGTCGCGGCGGTGGCAGCAACACCGCCCGCTGCCGCGCCGAAGAATGTCCGCCGGTTGATGGTCATGGTGATGACTTTGTGCACCGCCTGTAGCGCGGTCTCTGGAGTCTGTGTGAAGGCCAATCGAATGCCTCCTGGTTCGAGACGACCACCTCGCCTACGGCTGCGGCGGGCTCCTCGCCATGAGGCTTGAGCAAGACCTGATCCTGAGGAACCTGCCGAAGCGAAGCGTCGGCAGGTGTCTCGAAGGGTGAGGTCTTCTCAAATGAACTCTTAGCAAATCCTGCTTACCGCCCCGTTGCGCCGCACATTAACCAGGCGTTTCAAGGTTAATCCGCGATCGCGCTTCGTGCGCAACTGCGCCATGGATAAAGATTGCAGAAACCAATTCTGGTAACGCGGGATCAACCATGACACGCCTGACCGTTCGTGCGCTTTCGTTTACCGCTGCTGCCGCGGCGCTGATGCTGTCGGCGCCGGCGCTCGCCGCGACCTGTCAGCAGGGCACGTTCGACACCTTCCTCTCCGCCTTCGGCAAGGAAGCGGCCGCCAAGGGCGTGTCGGCGCGCGGCCTCGCCGCGCTCAAAGGCCTCACCGTCGACGAGAAAGTGCTCGCCGCCGACAAGCGCCAGCACGTGTTCAAGCAGAGCTTCGAGGAATTCTCCGGCCGCATGATCTCGCAGAGCCGGCTCACGAAAGCGGCGAAGCTGATGCAGCAGCACGGCGCAACGCTGAAGAAGGTCGAGCAGCAATACGGCGTGCCGGGCGCGATGGTCGTCGCGATCTGGGGCCTCGAAACCGATTACGGCGTCAACCAAGGCAAGATGTCGGTGGTGCGCTCCACCGCGACGCTGGCCTTCGACTGCCGTCGCACGGACAAATTCCAGGGCGAGTTGCTCGAAGCGCTGCGCATCATCGACAAGGGCGACATGACGGTCGAGCACATGAAAGGCGACTGGGCCGGCGAGATCGGCCAGACCCAGTTCCTGCCGTCGAGCTACAACAAATATGCCGTCGACTTCGACGGCGACGGCCGCCGCGACCTCGTGTCTTCGGTGCCCGACGTGCCCGCGTCCACCGCGAATTATCTGAAGGGCCACGGCTGGCAGCGCGGTCAGGGTTACGGCCCGAACGAGCCGAACTTCGCCGCGATCAAGGAATGGAACAAGGCGGAAGTCTACGCGAAGACCATCGCCGCGTTCGCGCAACGCATCGATGCGCAGGCGAAAGGCGGCGACAAGCGCGTGGAGAACACCGCGCCGGCCGGCAAGACTGTGCGGCGCTGAAGGATGTATCGGGCGTGATCCTTCGGGGTCATGCCTTTACCCGACGTCGGGGGACGTGAGGGGGGAGAAGCCGCCGGTTTCGACCGGCGGCTTTTCTTATGGGGCGATGCTTATTTAGGCGCGCGGCCCATG
This sequence comes from Pseudolabrys sp., assembly GCA_051958775.1. Taxonomy (GTDB): domain Bacteria; phylum Pseudomonadota; class Alphaproteobacteria; order Rhizobiales; family Xanthobacteraceae; genus Pseudolabrys. The sequence goes on along the minus strand of JBQCFU010000331.1, from coordinate 4,711 downwards.
AGCCGCTGCATCAGCCGATAGCCCGGCATCGCCATGCGCGTGATCAACGCCTCAAGCCGGGCCTCGGTGACCCGCGTGCGCGGCCAGCGATAGATCAGCGCATAGAGCAGCCAGATCACCAGGAAGGTGAACACGCCGGCAAACACCGTGTCGGTGAAGAAGTGTCCTCCGAACGCCATGCGCAGCACGGCCATGCCGGCGGTGAACGCCACCGCGCCGGCATAAGCGGCCGGCCGCCACGGCAGCGGCGCCAGCGCAGCCGGCGCCAGCAGCCACGCCGCGCCGGACACGTCGCCGGACACGAACGAGCAATTGTTCGGGCAATCGCCGCGCGGCGAATACCACGGCACGAAGGTTTCCTGGCCGCCGAATTCGCGCACGTCGATCGGCCGCGAGCGGCCCCAGTGATCTTTCAGGATCACATTGGTGAGCAAGCCCGGCCCGAGCGCCAGCGAGGCGAGCAGCAGCAGCACCGCGCGGGGCTTCATCAGCATCGGCCGCGTCGGCCGCAGCAGCTTGATCAGCAAGGCGCCGCCCGGCACGAAGGCGACCAGCGTGACGAACCACAGCATGGAATCGCGCAACAGCATCAGCGGCGCGCTGATCCGCAGGCCGAACAGATTGCCGCCGGCATTGATGGCATGGAACGGCCGCGCGATGGCGAGATCGAGCGCGGGATCGAGCGCGAACACCGCGCCGACGACGGCGGCGATGACGAGAGCGATGATCAATCCGGTGCGGTTCATGCGGAGGCCGGTCTAGCCGACGGGCGCGATGATGGGAAGCACGGGCGCGGGCTGTCGCAGGTGCTACAGCGACGCACGCCAGCGGCCGGCGCTGCGCCCGGCGATCAGCCAGTAGGTCATGCCGAACACGAGGCCGGCGACGGCGGCAAGCTCCATCTCGCGCGACACCGGCGGCGGCGGATGATCGATGGATTCCTCGAGCGGCGGCGCACCGAGCCCGGCCGCCACATAAGCGCCGAGCACGATCACCGCGCCGGCCACCGCGTGGATCAGCAGCGAGCGGATCGAGAACGCTTCGGCGACGATGATGGCGATGATCAGCGGCGTCATCGCCACGGTCGCGGTGATGCCGGAGGTGAACATCGCCACGCCCCAGAACATGACGCGCTCGCCGACATCGCCGGACATCGCATGCCATTGCGGGCCGAGGATGCCGATCGACAGCGCGATGCCGGCCGCGAACATGGCGACGAACAACGCAAACAGGATGACGAAGACGCGGCCGATCAGCGCCATGGTGCTTTCCCTGTGCCGGCTTTCCGTCTTAGTCCTGCATCGCCATGGCGCGCAACGCCATGCGCTCGCGCGCCGTCAATTTCTCGGTCGCGCTCTTGAGCTGGCCGCAGGCGGCGAGGATGTCGCGGCCGCGCGGCGTGCGCACCGGCGAGGCATAGCCGGCGTTGAACACCACTTCGGAGAATTTCTCGATCTGGTCCCAGTCGGAGCATTCGTATTTGGTGCCCGGCCAGGGATTGAACGGAATGAGATTGATCTTCGCCGGGATGCCCTTGAGCAGCCGCACCAACGCCTTGGCGTCATCGATGGAATCGTTGATGCCCTTGAGCATCACATATTCGAAGGTGATGCGCCGCGCGTTCGACGCGCCGGGATAGTTGCGGCAGGCTTCCAGCACCTGCGCGATATTGTATTTGCGGTTGAGCGGCACCAGCACGTCGCGCAAATCGTCGCGCACCGCGTGCAGCGACACGGCGAGCAATACGCCGATCTCCGCGCCGGCGCGCTCGATCATCGGCACCACACCGGAGGTCGACAGCGTCACACGCCGCCGCGAGATGCCGAGGCCCTCGCCGTCGGTGACGATGTGCAGCGCATCGCGCACATTGTCGAAATTGTAGAGCGGCTCGCCCATGCCCATCATGACGATGTTGGTGACGAGACGATCACCCTGCGGCAGCACGCCGTCGGTCGGGCGCACGCCGTCCGGCCAGTCGCCGAGGCGATCGCGCGCGACCATCACCTGACCGGCGATCTCGCCGGCGGTGAGATTGCGCACCAGCCGCTGCGTGCCGGTGTGACAGAATGAGCAGTTGAGCGTGCAGCCGACCTGGCTCGATACGGAGAGGGTCGCACGCGCGGTATCGGGGATATAGACGCACTCGACTTCGTGCGGACGCTCGCCGGGATTTTCGCTCGGCAGCCGCAGCAGCCATTTGCGCGTGCCGTCGACCGAGACCTGCTCGGCCACCACTTCGGGCCGCGCCAAGGTGAACCGCTGGTCGAGCGCCTGCGACAGGCCCTTGAGCGAATAGGTGTCGGAGGTCTTGGTGCCGCGGCCGGATTCGGCCTTCACCACCACATCGGAACCCGAGCGCAGCGCCGCGACCATCTTGGCCTCATCGCCGGTGTTCTTGACCCAGGCGCCGTCCTTCTGCGTGTACAGGACGAAATGCGCCGAGCCGATCTCGGCGGCTGCGTCGATATTGGCCTTGGCCGGATAGCCGAGGATCACCGAGACCTCTTCCTTCACCTTGTCGGCGGGGCGGGTCGAGATGAACATGTAGGATGGATCGCGGTTGAGGCCCGCGGGCTGGGTCTGCGTCGGCTTGGCGATGACGAAGCACACCTTCTTGCCGCCCGGCGAAGCCGTATAGGCGCCCCAGTCGCCGAACTGGCCGAGCAGCGTCGGCGTCGCGCCGCCGACCGCGGGCACGGGGTCGGGCTTCTTCTCGGCCTTCTTGTCAGCGGGTTTCTTCGCCGCCGGTTTTTTGGCCTCCGGCTTTTTCGCCGCAGGCTTGGCATTCTGCGCGAAAGCCGGTGTCGTCACGCCCGGCGCCAGCACCAGCGGCACCACCGCCAATGACATCGTCACCAAAAGAAAGCGTGAAAAGCCCGTCAGCGTCATCAGCCCTGCCTTCCTGTCTCGAATCGCCGCCCCGCGACCAGTGTGCCACATCCGCGATGGGTTGCCGCACTATAGCCGACTAGGGACGAAAGTCGGCAAGAGAACGGCAAATGCGAACGGCACGAAAGACTTATGCGGCCGCCGGACCGGGACCAATCGCCGCAAACCGTGTTAAGACGCCGCCGCCTTTGGTTGACGACCCGGATGATCCGCATGAAAGCCTTGCTGTGCACCCGCCTCGGCGGTCCCGACGATCTTGAAATCCGCGATATTCCGGACCCGGTGGCGGCCGCCGGCGAGGCCGTGGTGATGGTGAAAGCAGCCTCCCTCAATTTCTTCGACACGCTGATCATCTCCGGCAAGTATCAGCGCAAGCCGGAACTGCCGTTCTCGCCGAGCGCCGAATTCGCCGGCGTGGTGGAGAGCGTCGGCGCTGGCGTGACCAGCGTGAAGCCGGGCGACCGCGTCGCCGGCAATATCGGTCACGGTGCGGCGCGCGAGAAAGTCGCGGTGCCGGCTGACGTGCTGGTGCGCATGCCGGACGATCTCGATTTCGACCGCGCCGCCGGCGTCACGGTGATCTACGGCACCACGCAATATGCGCTGAAGAACCGCGCGCAGCTCAAGGCCGGCGAAACGCTGGCGGTGCTCGGCGCGTCGGGCGGCGTCGGCCTCGCCGCCGTCGAACTCGGCAAGATCATGGGTGCGCGCGTCATCGCCTGCGCCTCGTCGGACGAGAAGATCGTCTTCGCGAAACAGCACGGCGCCGATGACGGGATCAACTACACGCGCGACGATCTCAAGACCGAACTGCGCCGGCTGACCGGCGGCACCGGCCCGAACGTGGTCTACGACCCGGTCGGCGGCGCCTATTCGGAACAGGCGGTGCGATCGATGGCGCCGCAGGGGCGTTTTCTGGTGATCGGTTTTGCCGCCGGCGAGATCGCGAAAATCCCGCTCAACCTGCCGCTGCTGCGCGACTGCGACATCGTCGGCGTCAACTGGGGCCGCTTTGTCGACAGCGATCCCGCCGGCTATCGCGCCAACACCGCCGAGCTTCTGACGTGGACCGCGCAGGGCAAACTGTCGTCGCATGTGCACGCGGTCTATCCGCTCAGCGAAGCGAAACAGGCGCTGCAGGACATCGCCGCACGCAAGGTGATGGGCAAGGCGATCCTGCGGCCGTAAGGGAGCCGCCCCGCGTCACATCGGGAAGAACAGACGCGGCAGCGCCAGGCTGAACCACGGCACATAAGTGACGATCAGCAGGCCGAGCATCAGGATCGCGAGGGTCGGCAGCGAAGCCCGGACGATCGCGCCAAGCGACATGCCGGTGATCATCTTCGCCACGATCAGATTGAGGCCGACCGGCGGCGTCACCATGCCGACTTCCATGTTCATGGTGAACACCACGCCGAAGTGAATGAGGTTGATGTCGAGCTTCTGCGCGATCGGCATGATGATCGGCATCATGATGACGATGGCGGATGCACTTTCGATGAAGCAGCCCATCACCAGCAGCAGCAGGTTGAGAAGCAGCAGCACGACATATTTGTTGTCGGTGATGCCGAGCAGCCAGCGCGTCACATCCTGCGGCACGTCCTGACTGGTGATCAGCCACGAGAACGCCGACGCACCGGCGATGATCAGCAGCAGCGCGCCGGACATGAGACCGCTGCGCGCCAGCAGCTTGGGCAGATCGCTCCACTTCAGGCTGCGATAAACGAACAGCGCGAGAATGGCACTGTAGGTCGCAGCGACGGCCGCCGCTTCGGTGGCGGTGAAGAAGCCGCCGTAAATGCCACCCAGCACGACAACCGGG
>JBQCFU010000330.1:0-3043 GCA_051958775.1 Pseudolabrys sp. | reverse complement strand
TTGGCCGGCCTATTTATTCCGCCTTTTTACGCTGACCCTTTTCCGCTTGCACGGCGGGGGGAATTTCGTTATGGGGGCCGACGGACCGGTGGTGCTCACCGTTCCGAACGGCGCCGGCAAAACCAATCTGATCGAATCGATCTCGTTCCTGACGCCGGGGCGCGGACTGCGCCGTGCCGCGCTCGATGAAGTGGCGTTTGCCGAAGGTGACGGCTCATGGGCCGCGTCGGCGGAGATCGAAGGCATGCTGGGCCTGGCGACGCTCGGCACCGGCATCGAGCCGCCCCGCGCCGACACCGCCACCTCGCGCAAGTGCCGCATCGATCGCGAGCCGGTGTCGTCGGCCGCAGCCTTCGCGGATCATCTGCGGGTGATCTGGATGGTGCCGGCCATGGACGCGCTGTTCAACGGTCCGGCCTCGGAACGGCGGCGCTTCATCGACCGCCTCGCAACCGCGGTCGACCCGAACCATGCCGGCCGCGTCTCGGCGCTGGAGCGTGCGCTGCGCTCGCGCAACCGGTTGTTGGAGCAGAGCGGCGACACGCACTGGCTCGACGCGGTCGAGCACGAAACTGCCGAACTCGCGGTGGCGGTGGCGGCAGGCCGCATGGAAACCGTCGACCGCCTGCAGGCGACGCTCGCTGCGGCGCGCGATGAAGCGTCGGCGTTTCCGCCGGCGGCGATCGCCGTCGACGGCTGGATGGAAAACATGGTCGCGACCCACGCGGCGGTGGAGATCGAGGATCGCTATCGCGCGGTGCTGCGTGAGGGCCGCGCCCGCGATGCCGCCGCTGGGCGCACGCTGGACGGCCCGCATCGCAGCGACCTGCTCGTCACCCATGTGCTGAAAAACATCCCGGCGGCCGATGCGTCGACCGGCGAGCAGAAGGCGATGCTCATCCGCCTCATGCTGGCCCATGCTGCACTGATTACCGATATGACCGGCCATGCGCCGGTGTTGCTGCTCGACGAGGTGGTCGCGCATCTCGACCCGGGCCGCCGTGCGGCGCTTTATGACGCGCTGACGGCGCTGGGCGCGCAGGTGTTCCTCACCGGCGCCGATCCGGCTGCCTTTGCCGATATCGCGGCCCGCGCCACCGTGTTCGACGTGACGCCCGGACATATCGCGCAACGGTGACCCTTCGCGGCGGTGAGCCGGGTTCCAAATCTCGTTCGCTGCCTCGCGAAATCTTGACGGCCGATCGGGTCGAACTGTTTGCGTCAACAACGGTTGACTTTATGAGCGCCGGCAACTGCACCGGCCTCGTTCTCGCAACAACACGGCTGACAAGAACAACGAGGATTCGTCATGCAGAACAAGATCGCTGAGGAGGTTCAGCGCTCGCTGGACAAGTTGCGGGCGGATATCGACACGCTGGAACTGTGGCTGGGCGCCCTTGAGGGCGCGTCGCAGCCGCTGCCGGACTATGAATCCCCCTTTCGGCGGACGCGGATTCCGGCCAAGGATGTCGAGTTTCGCGGGGCGGACCGGAGGGCTTGAGCCGGTCCGCCTGCCGCTCTTCCGCGAATCAAAACACAAATTTCCGACTCCCCCGGACAGACCGCGGAAAAGCCCCTTTAAATCCAAAATACCGTAATTATATCAGGCGCTTGGTAGCGTCATATAACGCTGTACGCCGCCCCTGATTTCGTGTCACATCACGGTCTGTTCCCGCATGTCCGGTCTGCCCGTCTGACTCCGTTCCGACGGTCTATGCCCAAAGGTCCTGTGCATGGCTGAACCCGCCCAGCAAGCATCCTCCAATGCCGACTACGGCGCCGAGTCGATCAAGGTCCTGAAGGGCCTCGATGCCGTGCGCAAACGTCCCGGCATGTATATCGGCGACACCGATGACGGCTCCGGCCTGCATCACATGGTCTACGAAGTCGTCGACAACGCCATCGACGAAGCGCTGGCCGGTCACGCCACCGCGGTGACGGTGACGCTCAATCCCGACGGCTCCTGCACGGTGCGTGACGACGGTCGCGGCATTCCGACCGACATTCACAAGGGCGAAGGCATTTCGGCGGCCGAGGTCATCATGACCCAGCTGCATGCCGGCGGAAAATTCGACCAGAACTCCTACAAGGTCTCCGGTGGTCTGCACGGCGTCGGCGTGTCGGTGGTCAACGCGCTCTCGACCTGGCTGAAGCTGCGCATCTGGCGCAACGGCGAAGAGCACGCGATGGAGTTCGGCCACGGCGTCGCCAAGGCGCCGCTCGCCAAGGTCGGCAAATCCGAAGGCGAGCGCGGCACGGAAGTCACCTTCCTGCCGTCGCCCGAAACCTTCACCATGGTCGAGTTCGATTTCGCGACGCTGGAGCACCGGCTTCGCGAACTCGCCTTCCTCAATTCCGGCGTCACCATCGTGCTGGCCGACCAGCGTCACGCGGTCGAGAAGCGCGAGGAGATGCGTTACGAAGGCGGCGTCGAAGCTTTCGTCAAATTCCTCGACCGCAACAAGACCGCGCTCATTCCCGCGCCGATCAACATCAAGTCGGAACGCGACGGCATCACTGTCGAATGTTCGCTCTGGTGGAACGACAGCTATCACGAGAGTGTGCTGTGCTTCACCAACAACATCCCGCAGCGCGACGGCGGCACCCATCTTGCCGGCTTCCGCGGCGCGCTGACGCGCCAGGTCACGAGCTATGCCGAGACCATGGGTTCGAGCCGCAAGGAAAAGGTTGCGGTCACCGGCGACGACTGCCGCGAAGGTCTTACGGCGGTTCTGTCGGTGAAGGTGCCCGACCCGAAATTCTCGTCGCAGACCAAGGACAAGCTCGTGTCGTCGGAAGTGCGTCCGGTGGTCGAGGCGGTTGTCAATCAGGCGCTGCAGGACTGGTTCGAGGTTCATCCGCAGGAAGCGCGCAGCATCGTCGGCAAGGTGGGTGCCGCCGTCGCGCTGCGGGATGTTGTTGGTGAAGCACAGCACACTCTCGTGATAGCTGTCGTTCCACCACAGCGAACATTCGACAGTGATGCCGTCGCGTTCCGACTTGATGTTGATCGGCGCGGGAATGAGCGCGGTCTTGTTGCGGT
>JBQCFU010000329.1:0-5441 GCA_051958775.1 Pseudolabrys sp. | reverse complement strand
CGCTGATCGCGGCGCTGCTGTGCGCGGCGCTGGTGTTCGCGCTGCGGCAACGCGCCGCCATCGCCCGCTCGCAGCAGGAAGCGCGCGCGGCGGAAGCCCGTCTGGCGATGCAGGAACGCGAAACGCGGCTTGCACATGCGTCGCGCGTCAACAGCATGGGTGAGCTGGCATCCGGCATCGCCCATGAACTGACGCAGCCGCTCACCGCGCTCCTCAGCCGCAGCCAGGCAGCGCTGCGGCTCGCACAAACCGAAAAACCCAATCTGCCGCTGATTTCCGACACGCTGTCGCTCAATGTCCGCGAGGCCAAACGCGCCGGCGAGATGCTGCGCCGGATGCGCGACTACGCGTCCAACAAGACGCCGCAGCGCATCCCGCACAATCTCAACACCATCGTCACCGAAGCGGTGGCGCTGACGAACGCCGATCTCGAGCGGCGCGGCGTCAAGCTGGTGTTGCAACTCGGCGAGCCGGCACCGCATGCGCTGGTCGATGCGATCGAGACCGAGCAGGTGCTGCACAACCTGATCCGCAACGCGGCGGATGCGACCGGCAAGGACGGCGTCATCACCATCGCCACCGGGACGCAGGGAGGCGAAGCGAAGATCATCGTCAGCGACAATGGCCCAGGCATCGCGCCGGATTTGCTGCCGAAACTGTTCACGCCGTTCGTCACCACCAAATCCGACGGCATGGGCCTCGGCCTGTCGCTCTGCGCCACGCTGGTGGAGCGGGTCGACGGCCGCATCGAAGCCGACAATCCGGCGACCGGTGGCGCACGGTTCACCATTTCGCTGCCGCGGCTCGACCATCAGAGCGAGGCCGCGCAGTGACCCATCGCGTCTATCTGATCGACGACGACGAGGCGGTGCGCGAGGCGCTCGCGCTGCTGCTCGGCACCTACGGCATCGGCGTCGAGACCTTCGGCGATCCGGCGGTGTTCCTCGCCCATGTGGACGAGAGCAAGCCTGGCTGTCTGGTGATGGACTTGCGCATGCCGCTGGTCTCGGGCCTGCAACTGCATCAGAAGCTGACCGAGCGCGGCATCACCTGGCCGACCATCATGATCACCGGCCATGGCGACGTCGCCGCCTGCCGCCGGGCGTTCAAGGCCGGGATCCAGGATTTCCTGACCAAGCCGGTCGACGGCGAGGTGCTGGTGGAAGCCCTGCAGCAGGGCTTCGCCACCCTCGACCTCTGGCTGGAGCGGCGCGACGCCCACGCTCTACTCGGCAAGCTGACCGAGCGCGAGCGCGAAGTGCTCGACATGGTTGCACGCGGCTGGGCCAGCAAGGAAATCGCCGCGGCGCTGGACCTGTCGGCGCGGACCATCGACGCCCACCGGGCCAATATCGCCGACAAGCTCGGCACCAGTTCGGTCGCCGAGCAGGTCCGGCTGGCCCTGATGGACGCGGGAACTAGGTAGGATCACCTAGGGCCGCTGGTGGCATCGCGGATTCTCCGGAAGCGGGCCCGGGGATAGTTCTGATGGCGGACAAGCGAAACGCTTTCTCCGCAACCCGTCAGGACAGGAAACCGAAGATGATCAAGAGCCTCCTCCTCGCCGCCACCGCCACCGTCGCCCTCGCGAGCGCCGCGTCCGCGCAAGTGCTGACCGAAAAGAACATTTCCGCGAACCTCGCCGTCGAGATCGCCCAGGGCGCCGTCGCCGCCTGCGCCGCCGACAAGTACAACGTGACCGCCGCCGTGGTGGATCGCGCCGGCGTGCTGCGCGCGCTGGTCCGCGCTGACAACGCCGGCCCGCACACCGTCGCCGCGGCGCGTGACAAGGCCTTTACCTCGGCCTCGGCGCGCAATGCGACCTCGGCGATCGCCGACACCGTGCAGAAGAATCCGGGCGCGGCAGGCATTGCTCGGATCGAGGGCTTCCTGGTCCTCGGCGGCGGCCTGCCGATCAAGGCGGGCGACACCGTGATCGGCGCCATCGGCGTCGGCGGCGCGCCGGGCGGCCACCTCGACGAAGCCTGCGCCGCGAAGGCGATCGAGAAGGTTGCCAGCCAGCTCAAGTAATTCAGCTCGGGTCAGCTCCTATCCAAATGCGCGAAGCCGGGGAGCCCGCCTCCCCGGCTTCGTCATCTTTTTCAGGCTTTCATTTCTTACTCACCAGACAACGCTTCTCCCGCCAGGCTGAACGGCGTCGACAGCGTGGTACCGACCGTGTTCAGCACAAATGCACCGGCATCGCGCAATCCGCTGCCCGGCGTATTGGCCGATGCCACCAGCCGCGGATAGAGCGCGGCGACATTGACAAAGCGGTCGTGGTTGAAATTGTCCGACGCTTTCAACGTCGAAATATCGACAATCTGGATCTGCGACTTCAGCGCCAGTTCCTCGACTTTCGGATCCCGGACATTCAACGCACCGACGCGCGGGCGGCTTCCGGCGATCGTGCCCGCCAGAGAAAGCGCTTTATCGTCCGGCGACACCAGCACGGTGAGCGGACGCTTCAACGTCCCGATCACCGCCATCTGCTGCCGGAACACATCCACATCGATGTCCGGGGCGGCGAGAATCACGTTCAAGCGCGCCAGTACGGCCGATTGTCCCTTGAGGCGAAGCTGCCGCAATGCCTCCACCGTCAGCCATCCGCCCATGCTATGGGCGATGACGGTAATATTGCCGGTCGGCCGCTGCCGCGCGAGTTCGGTCAGCAGATTGGCCAGGGCGTCGCGCGAGAATGTCGCGGCTTCCTTGTCGGCGATATAGCCGGTGACCCGCGCCGCCGACGGCCAGGCGAACAGGATCGGCGTACCGCGCACATCCGCATCCGCCGCCATCTGCGCCAGGCGGAACAATGATTCCTGGAAATTGGAATTAAACCCGTGCACGAACACGCCGACATTGCGCGCGCCGCCAGCATCGGTGTGGCGCGAGACGGCATGGACGAAGGACGGTCCGTCGAGCACGCTCTGCTGCACGGTGGCAAAGGTCGTCGCCGGGTCCGGCGCGCCGACCGGCCATTCGATGGTGCCCGGCTGATGTGTCGGCGGCACCGAAATCCTGAATTCAGCGAAATTGACCTTGTCGGCCCGACCGGCGCGGAACACGTTCTGGTGCGGAACATCCCGTGCGCGCGTCGTCGCCACATAGACCGCAACGGTTCTCGCGCCCGGCACCGTCTGGCCGGTCGCGGCGAGCACTTCGGGTCCCGGCCGTGGCGCACATCCGGAGATGAACGCAGCGATCAGAAATGCGGCAACGCCGTGCGCTAGACGATGGTGACAATCGGTAATCGGCATGTCCCAACCCACGAGGGGCAGTCTGCCGACACTAATCAAGCGCAGCGAAAAAATCCATCGCGCACGATCTTAAGCGTTCGTTCAGCCTATATACTGCAGCACGCGATGAGATGACTCATTACGGTCCTGCGCTTGAGCCAATCCCTCGAGCGACGCTCCGGCCAACACCAGCAGCGGCCCATCAGCCGGCAAAGCGGCGACAGCCGAAGGCAGCGCCTGCACCGCCGTGATGATGCTTCGCCTGTTCTCGCGTGTCGCATTGACGACCGCCGCCGCCGGCGTGTCGGGCGCGAGACCCGCGTCGATCATCGTGTCAACCAGCGCGGCGAGATGGCCACGCGGCATGTAGATCGCCGTGGTCGCGGTCGGATCGGCGAGGCTTCGCCAGTCGAGATCGGGCAGACCGCCATCCTTCGCATGTGCCGTGACGAACTGCACGCGGCGGGCGCGACCGCGCCCGGTCAACGGCACCCCGAGTTCGCTCGCCGCGCCCTGCGCTGCGGAAATCCCCGGCACGATCGTCACCGAAATCCCCGCCGCACGGCAGGCATCGATCTCCTCGGTCGCGCGCGCGAACACCAGCGGATCACCGCCCTTAAGGCGTACGACGCGGCGGCCTTCCCGCGCGAGCTTCACCATCAGCGCGTTGATATCGCTCTGCTTGCAGGCCGGCCCATGGCCGGTTTTACCGACCAGGATCGTGCGCGCCTCACGCCGCGCGAAGTCGAGCGCCGCCTGCGATACGAGATCGTCGAACAGGATGACGTCGGCGGATTGCAGCGCGCGCACGGCGCGCAGCGTCAGCAGTTCCGGATCGCCCGGACCCGCACCGACCAGCGTCACCGTGCCGGCATCCGCAGCCGCGCCGATACCGCGCACCCGGTCGACCCAATCGGCGAGATCGCTCTCCTGCGGCACGCGGTTCGGCTGGCTCATCGCCGTGGCCGTGAACAATTGCCAGACCTTGCGGCGTCCGGCGAACGACAGGCCCGACGCCTTGACCGTATCGCGCCAGTGCGCCGCGGCCCGTGCCCAGCGCGCGAAGCCGGCCGGCAACAAGCCTTCGATCTTGGCGCGCACGGCCTGCGCGAACACCGGCGCGGCGCCATCGGTCGAAATGCCGACGACCAGCGGCGAACGATTAACGATCGCGCCGAACGAGAAATCGCAGAATGCCGGCTTGTCGATGACGTTCACCGGCACGCCGGCGATGCGGGCGGCATCGGCGAACCGGCGCGCCTCACCATCATCGTCAAAGCCGCCGATGGCGAGCGCCGCGCCGGCAAGATCACCTGTCGACCATGCGCGCCCATGGACGGTGATCGACCCTTCAGGGGGCGCCAATGCAAGCGCACGCAACTCCTCACACGGCACTGTCGCATAGACCACGACCGCGGCACCGCTGGCCGACATCAGTTCGGCCTTCCATGCCGCCGCCGGCGTCCCGCCCGCAATGACGACACGCTTGCCCTGTAGCGCGAAGAACAACGGCAACCGCGCCAGAGGCTGCATCCGGGCAGGCGCGAGATCGGCGGGAACACGACCGGTCATGACACACGCTTCCGGACATTGGCGTGGAAATCGCGCCCATTGACCGTGCGCGCGACAAAGCCAGCCCGGATCGTGAAATCGCCGAACCGCTCGCCGGATTGCCGATCTTTCGCATAAGCCGCGAACAGTGGATCAAGCGCTGCGACGATGCCGGCGTGATCGAGGTCTTCCGCATAAAGCTTGGAGAGACGCGATCCGTCGAACGCTGCGCCGAGATAGAGATTGTATCGTCCCGGTCCTTTCCCGACCAAACCGATCTCGGCGAGATAAGGGCGCGCGCAGCCATTGGGGCAGCCGGTCATGCGGATGACGATGTCGTCAGCGGACAGGCCGTGGCGCGAAAGGCTTTCGTCGAGCGCATCGATCAAGGTCGGCAGATAGCGTTCGCTTTCCGCCAGCGCGAGCCCGCAAGTCGGCAGCGCAACGCAAGCCATCGAATTGCGCCGCAGACCCGACCATGGCGCCAGCAGACCCGCGGCCTTGGCGATGCGATTCACTCTTTCCTGATAGGCGAGCGGAATATTGGCAATGATCAGATTCTGGTTCGGCGTGATCCGGAAATCGCCCACGTCGAGTTCGGCGATCTGCCGCAGCGCCGACATCTGATCGCGGCCGGCGCCGGCATTCTGA
>JBQCFU010000328.1:0-12854 GCA_051958775.1 Pseudolabrys sp. | reverse complement strand
CATCGGGGCGGCGGAGGCCGGCGCCGCGATCGTGCACCTGCAGGCGCGCGACCCCAAGACCGGCCGGCCCGATCAGTCACCCGACGCATTCGCGCGCTTTCTGCCCCGCATCAAGCAGCAGTCCAATGTGGTGATCAATCTCACCTCCGGCGGCTCGCCGACCATGAAGGTGGATGAGCGTGTGCGCCCGGCGGCCGAGTTCAAGCCGGAAGTGGCGAGCCTGAATATGGGCTCGATCAACTTCGCGCTGTTTCCGATGCTCAACCGCTACAAGGAATTCAAATACGACTGGGAGCAGCCGTATCTGGAAGGCACCAAGGATCTGATCTTCCGCAACACCTTCAAGGATATCGAGTTCGTGCTGCGCACCTGCATGGACAACAACACGCGCTTCGAGTTCGAGTGCTACGACATCGGCCATCTCTACAACCTCGCGCACTTCCTCGAGCGCGGTCTGGTCAAGCCGCCGCTGTTCGTGCAGTCGGTGTTCGGCATCCTTGGCGGCATCGGCACGCATCCGGAAGACGTGATGATGATGAAGCGGACGGCGGACCGTCTGCTTGGGCCGGAGAACTATCGCTGGTCGGTGCTCGGTGCCGGCCGCGCACAGATGCCGATCGCGGCACAGGCTGCAGCGATGGGCGGCAATGTCCGCGTCGGGCTTGAGGACTCGCTCTGGATCGGTCCCGGCAAGCTCGCGGAATCGAATGCGCAGCAGGTCACCAATGTGCGCAAGATCATCGAGGGCCTCGGTCTCGATGTGGCGACCCCCGACGAAGCGCGCGACATTCTCAAACTCAAGGGCGGCGACAAGGTCGCGTTCTAAGCCCGGACAGTGCTCGGTCTGCCCCACGGCGTGATGTGCGTAATCACGCCGCGTCGTGGGTTTCGCAGTCCTGCCCCGTGACAGGGCGGAAAAGATCGACCCCGCGGCATTGCGAGTGTTAAAGGTTGGCGCGGCGAGGGCCGCTCGCCGACCCTATCTTTAATGGCAGGTGCATGCGGCGCCGATCGGTCGGTGGGGCGTGTCCACCATGGCGTCATTCGGCCGCCGTTAAAGTGTTTCATCGCCCATGAACCGGGAGCGCCAGTTTCCGCGAGCAAGAATGGTATTGGAAGCCTTGTCTGGATGCCGCATCAAACCCCGCTGATCTCAACCATCGTTCTGGGACTCGTCCTCGCCTTCATTCTGGCGGCGGTGGCCCAGCGCTTCCGGATATCCCCACTGGTCGGCTACCTACTGGCGGGCGTGATCATCGGGCCGGCTACGCCGGGCTTCGTTGCCGATCAGAACCTTGCCAATGAGCTGGCCGAAATCGGCGTCATCCTGCTGATGTTCGGCGTCGGCCTGCATTTCTCGCTCAAGGATTTGTGGTCGGTACGCGCCATCGCCTTGCCCGGTGCGGTAGCGCAGATCGCCGCAGCCACCTTGCTCGGCTGGGGCCTCGGCATCCTGCTCGGCTGGGACAACGCCGCCGGCCTGATGTTCGGACTGACGTTGTCGACAGCCAGCACGGTGGTGCTGCTGCGTGCCATGCAGGAGCGACGGCTGATCGAGACCGAGCGCGGCCGCATCGCCGTCGGCTGGCTGATTGTCGAAGACATCGCCATGGTTCTGACGCTGGTGATGTTGCCGGCGCTGGCCCCGATCCTGAAGGCCGGCCCCGCTTCAGGCGCATCCACGCTCGACCTGCTGGAGCCGTTGCTGTTCACGCTCGGCAAGGTGATCGCCTTTGTCGTCCTGATGCTGGTGGCGGGCCGCCGTCTCGTTCCCTGGCTGTTGCACGCGATCGCGCATACCGGTTCGCGTGAGCTGTTCCGGCTCTCGGTGCTGGCTGTGGCGCTCGGCGTGGCGTTTTTCGCGGCCTCGCTGTTCGGCGTGTCGTTTGCGCTCGGCGCGTTCTTCGCCGGCATGGTGATGAGCGAATCCGAACTCAGCCAGCGCGCCGCCAACGAGACGCTGCCGCTGCGCGACGCGTTTGCCGTGCTGTTCTTCGTCTCGGTCGGCATGCTGTTCGATCCGCTGATCATTTTGCGTGAGCCGCTGCCGATGCTGGCGACGCTGTTCATCATCATATTCGGTAAGTCGATCGCCGCGTTCCTGATCGTACGGCTGTTCCGGCGGCCGACCACGACGGCGCTGACGATCTCGGCGAGCCTCGCGCAGATCGGCGAGTTCTCGTTCATCCTCGCCGGGCTCGGCGTCAGCCTCGGCCTGCTGCCGGAGCGGGGTCGCGATCTCATTCTGGGTGGCGCGATCCTGTCGATCCTGCTCAACCCGCTGACCTTCGTGGTGCTGGACCGCTGGCTGGCCCGCGCCAAGGGCGCAGCGGGAGAGGCGCCGGAGAGTCAGGCGACTGATTCCGCTGCTCCGGCCCGTGCGGCCGAGCCGGCATCGCCCTCGGTGATGCGCGAGCCGATCCCGCTGACATCGCTGAGCAATCATCTGGTGCTGGTCGGCCACGGCCGGGTCGGCCGCTTCATTACCGCGGCGCTCGCGCCCAAAGACTGCCCGGTGCTGATCGTCGAGCACAACAGCGACGTGGTGGCCAGGTTGCAGGCCGAGGGCAAGGCGGCGCTCGCTGGCAATGCCGCCGATCCTGAACTGCTGCACGCCACCAATCTTCCGGCGGCGCGCTGCCTGATCGTCGCGATCCCCGATGCCTTCGAAAGCGGCAACGTCGTGCAGCAGGCGCGGCAGATCAATCCGGGTCTGACCATCATCGCCCGCGCTCATTCCGACGAGGAAATCGAGCATCTGCGCAAGCACGGCGCGACCGCGGTGGTGATGGGCGAGAACGAGATCGCCCGGGCGATGCTGCAGCTCATTCCGACGCCATCACAGACGCCGTCCCAATCCGGTAGTTCCTCCGGTCCAGCGCCGGATCCGGCGTCGCCGACGGCCGCCTAGCGGCACCGGCAACACGCGTCGCGAGAAATTTCGCAGAAATCTCGCATGTGCAGCGATTAATCGTTGCCGTGCGGCGAATCAGAACCTCCTAATAGCGGTGGAGGTTTACGCTGCATGGGCTCGCTCGACACTGTCAGCCTGGGAATTCTGTTCAGCAGCCTGCTGGTCCTGGCTGGCATCATGTCCAGCCTTATTGCGATGCGGTTCGGCGCTCCGTTGCTGCTCG
The DNA here is from genome assembly GCA_051958775.1 of Pseudolabrys sp. Lineage (GTDB taxonomy): Bacteria > Pseudomonadota > Alphaproteobacteria > Rhizobiales > Xanthobacteraceae > Pseudolabrys. Next base: position 9,717 of record JBQCFU010000328.1, on the reverse strand, counting down.
TCTTCCTCATGGTCGGCATGCTGGCCGGCGAGGGTGGCCCCGGCGGTCTGACATTCAACGACGTCAGCACTGCCTATACGGTCGGCTCCGTGGCGCTGGCCCTGATCCTGTTCGACGGCGGCCTGCGCACCCGCTTTTCCACCTTCCGCAGCGTGCTGGCGCCGGCCGGGATGCTGGCCACCATCGGCGTGCTGATCACCGCCGCACTGACGGCGCCGGTCGCCGTTTTGCTGCTCGACCTGTCGTGGCTTGAGGGCCTGCTGATTGGCTCGGTGATCGCCTCGACCGACGCCGCGGCGGTGTTCTTCCTGATCCATGCCCGCGGCCTGAGGCTGCGTCCGCGCGTCGGCGCGACGCTCGAAGTGGAGTCCGGCGCCAACGATCCGTTCGCAGTGTTCCTGACCATTGTGCTGATCCAGCTCTTGTTGGGCACCCACCAGAGCGCGGGCGAGATGGTGCTGTCGCTGCTGCGCGAAGCGGTGGTCGGGGGCATTGCCGGACTGCTTGGCGGGCGGGCGATCGTGTTCGTGTTGAACCGGCTCAGTCTCGCCCAGGGTCTGCACGCGCCGTTCGTCGCGGTCGGTGCGCTGGTCATCTTCGGATTGACCCAGACGGTGCACGCCTCGGGCTTCCTCGCCGTCTATCTCGCCGGTCTCGTGGTCGGCAATCAGGCGACCCGCGCGCACAACTCGGTGGTGGTGTTCCTTGATGCCGCGACCTGGCTGGCGCAGATCGTGATGTTCATGCTGCTCGGCCTACTGGTCTGGCCGAATCGGCTGATGGACAGCGTGCTGCCGGCGCTCGGTGTTGCCCTGACACTGATGTTTGTTGCCCGTCCGGCGGCGGTGTTTCTCTGCCTGTGGCCGTTCCGGTTCTCGACACGCGACAAGATGTTCATGTCGTGGGTCGGCCTGCGCGGCGCGGTCGGCATCTTTCTCGCGTCGATCCCGATGCTGGTCGGGTTGCCGAAGGCGTATCTCTATTTCGACGTCGCCTTCGTCGTCGTCGCGATTTCCCTTCTTGTGCAAGGCTGGAGCATCGCGGTGGCGGCGAAGCGTTTTCAGGTCGCCTTGCCGCGTTCGGATCGGCAGCAGCGTCGTATCGAACTTGATCTGCCCGGCCAGCTCGACAAGGAGCTGGTCGGGTATGCCATCGCCGAGAACTCGCCCTATCTGCGCCGCCGTCTCATTCCGTCCTGGGCCAAGCCGACACTGGTGGTGCGCGACGAACAGATTTTCACGCCGGAAGAGGCCGACGGCGTGCGGGCCGGCGACTATGTCTATCTGCTGGCCCCGCCGGAGCGCGCTCAGGCGCTCGACCGCTACTTCGTCAACATGCCGCTGCCGAAGCCGGACCCGGCGCTGTTGTCCGACTTCTTCGTGCCTGGCGACGCGACGCTCGGCGCGCTGGCCGATATCTACGACCTGCGGCTCGCCGAGGCGCATGCCAATGTCACGCTGGCCGATCACTTCGCCAATGAGTTGAAGCGGCCGGCAAAGCAGGGCGATATCGTCCGGCTCGGCCCGATCGCGCTGCTTGCGCATGCGGTGAAAGACGGTCGCGTTACGACGATCGGCCTGCGATTGTCCGATCCCGACGAGAAGACGGTGTCAGCCAGAACGATGGCACGGTCGCTGGCGCAGCGTGCGCGTAAATACGTGCTAGACCGGCCTTAACGGCACCGGTATCACGCCATCGCCGCTGTCCACCTGCGCCACGGCGATGCCGAACACGTCGGCGAGCCGCGCATCGTTCAACGCCTCGCGTGGCGCGGCGTCGGCAACGATCCGGCCGCGTTGCATCACCAGCACGCGATCCGCGAAACGCGCGGCGAGACCGAGGTCGTGGATGATCGCCAGCACCGCGCCGCCGCGCTTGGCGATGCCGCGCAGCAGGTCCATCACCACGAGCTGATGCCGTGGATCGAGCGAGGCGGTCGGTTCGTCGGCGAACAGGATATCGGCTTCGGTGGCGAGCACGCGCGCCAGCGCGACACGGGCTCGCTCGCCGCCCGACAATGTCGTGACGATGCGTTCGGCGAGATCCTCGATTTGCGCAGCCGCGAGTGCATGCGCCACCGCTGCGCGGTCGGTGCCGGAGAGTGGCGAGAACGGATCGGCATGCGGATGCCGGCCGAGTGCCACCACCGCGGCGACGTCGAGCGGCCAGTAGAACACATTGCCTTGCGGCAGATAGGCGATGCTGCGGGCACGCTCGCGCAAGGTGAAGTCGGAGAGCGGCCGGTCCTTGAGCAGGATGCTGCCGTTCGCCGGCAACAGCCCCGCCAGCGCGCGCATCAGCGTCGTCTTGCCGGCGCCGTTCGGGCCGACCAGCGCGGTCAGTTCGCCGGGCTTGAGCGTGACGCTGGCATCGCTGACTACGGCGCGGCCGCGCAGCACCACATCGATCCGCTCGGCGCGCAGCATGGTCATGACGGCGTTCCCTGCAGCGCGCGGCGTTCGGCGAAGATCATGACCAGGAAGAACGGCACGCCGATGAGCGCAGTGACGACGCCGAGCTTGATCTCGACGGGGCCGGGAACGAGCCGAACGGCGATGTCGGAGGCGAGCAGTAGCGTCGCGCCGGCAAGCGCGCCGGGCAGCATCACGCGTGCCGGGTCGGAGTGGACTGCGCGGCGTACCAGATGCGGCGCGACCAGGCCGACAAAGCCAATAGCGCCGACCACGGCAACGCCGGCGCCGACGCCAAGTGCGACACCGATGACGACCCGCAGCCGCACGATATCGACATTGACACCAAGCGAGGTCGCGGCATCTTCGCCGAGCGTCAGCGCGCGGAAGGCGCGGGCGTTGAGTGCCATCAGCACGCAACCGAGCGCGAGGAACGGAGTCGCGAGATAAAGATGCTCGGTGCTGCGATCCTGCAGGGAGCCGAGCAGCCAGAACGCGATCTCGATGGCGGCAAACGGATTGGGCGCAAGATTGAGCGCCAGCGCGGTGGCCGCGCCCGCGAAGCTTGCGAGCGCGAGGCCGGCGAGCAGCGTCACCGTCAGGCTGGCGCGGCGTCCGGCAATGGTGACGAGACCGCCGATCGACACGAGTGCGCCGGCGATTGCCGCGACCGGCACCGCGAACGATGTCGCAGGAAAGAAACCGACGGCGCGGACGAATGACGCCGCCGCGGCGGCGGCCTGCGGCGCGCCGAACAGCGCGGGCTCGGCCAGCGGATTGCGCACCAGTCCCTGCAACGCAGCGCCGGACAGGCCAAGCGTGCCGCCGATTGCCAGCGCCAGCAGCGTGCGTGGCAGGCGGATCTCGCGCACGATCAGCCCCGGCACCCCGTCGCCGGTGATCAGCGCGTCCAGCACCGTGCGCGGCGACAGAGCCGCCGGCCCGATCGCCAGCGAGGCGATCGCCAGCGCCACCAGCAGCGCCAGGAGTGCGAGATTGAGCTTGAGGTCGGGAAACCGGGTCATCGTCCCGCTGTCCTACAGGGTCTGTGCTTACTCTTCCACTTTGCTGTTTCTCTTGCTCTTCTTCGGGAAGCGGGGTTGTTTGGGCGCATGCGTTGGCTCCGCTTTGTTGGTTTGCCCCCCTCCTTGATCCTCTCCCTTTCAGGGGGAGGAGACGCACGCCGCGCGAGGCGTGTGTGCATGGGAGAGCGTGAGCGTCAGTGCGAGCTCTCTCAACTCCCTCCCCCTGCAAGGGGGAGGGTTGGGGAGGGGGTTCTCTTCCATGGCTGTAGGATTGCGCTACTTCTTATCCTTCTCAATTTCTCCACTGCCGCGCATGCCGATCCGCCGAAGCGTATCGTTTCGTTCAATCTGTGCGGCGACCAACTCGCGGTGGCGCTGGCGGACCCGGAGCAGATCGTCGCGCTGTCGCCTTATGCGACCGATCCGATCCTCTCGGTGGTGGCGGACAAAGCGAAGCGCCATCCGCAGCTCGACTGGCGCGCCGAAGGCACGCTGACGCTCAATCCCGATCTCGTGCTGGTCGGCACCGACGATCGCGGCACCACGCAGCGGATGCTCAAACGCTTTGGCGTGCCGTCCTATGAGGTGGAGCTTGTGACCGACCTCGATGCCGGGCGCCGGCAGATCACGGAGTTTGCGGCGCTGGTCGGCCATCCCGAACGCGGCGCAGCACTCGTCGCGGCGCTCGATGCAGCCGAGCGCAAGCTCGCCGCGGCGCCGCGTCCGCCGTTTCACACGGCGCTGATCGTCGATCGCGAGGGCTATACGCAAGGCTCGGACAGTCTGGTGGCGGCGCTGGTGGCGAAAGCGGGATTGCGGCCACCCCCTGGCGCGCCGGGTGGCTTCGGCGGTTACGTGCCGCTCGAACGGATCCTCACGCTCAAGCCCGATGTGCTGGTGCTGCGCGATCCGCCGCAGACCGTGACCGATCAGGGTGCGCTGATCCTGCTGCATCCGGCTTTGCTGGCGCAGTATCCGCCGCAGCGGCGGATTTCACTGGCGACGCGCTTCACCTTCTGTGGTGGCCCTGCGCTGGTGGCGGCACTCGATTATCTCGCCGACGAGATGACGCGGCTGGCGAATAACAAATGAAGCCGTCATGCGCGGGCTTGACCCGCGCATCCCGCTAGATGGCCACCCTGCTCACCTTGCCGGGATGGCCGGGACAAGCCGGCCATGACGGGGAGGATGATTTCGATCCCGACCATAGCTAACCCAGCAACTCGACGCCGCCCGCCGCCGCGACATGTCCGCCGTCGAGCCGCACGACATGATCGGCGATGCGCCGCACTTCGTCCGGCTGATGGCTGACATAGATCATTGGCAGCTTCTCCGTGCGCAGCCGTTCGAGATAGGGCAGGATTTCCGCCTTGCGCGCGGCATCGAGCGACGCGAGCGGTTCATCGAGCACCAGCAGTCGCGGCTTCGACAGCAGTGCGCGGCCGATGGCGACGCGCTGGCGTTCGCCGCCGGAGAGCCTTCCCGGTCGCCGTGTCAGCAGATGAGCCAGATCGAGCATGGTGACGATGCGATCATGATCGTTCTCGTCACGCGTCAGGCCGTTCATGCGACGGCCGTAGTCGAGATTGCGCGCCACGCTCATATGCGGAAACAGCCGACCCTCCTGGAACACATAGCCGACGCGGCGTTTGTGCGCCGGCATGTCGATATGCTGTGCACTGTCGAACAGCACGTCGCCGTTGATGGCGATGCGACCGGTGTCCGGCTTCACCAGGCCGGCGATCAGATTGGCGACGGTGGTCTTGCCGGAACCGGACGGCCCGAACAGCGCAATGGTGCCGTCGCCGGAAAACGATACGTCCAGCGCGAAGTTCGGCAGGGTTCTTTTGACGTTGACGGCGAGCATCGTCACTCCCCGTGGAAACGCTGGCCGGCGCGGCGCGACAGCCATTCGGAGGCGATCAGCGCGATCAGCGCGATGACGATCGAGACGAGGACGAGCCGGCCTGCGGCAGCATCGCCGTCGGGAATTTGCGTCAGCGTATAGATCGCGGCGGAGATGGTTTGCGTTTCGCCGGGAATGTTGGACACGAAGGTGATGGTCGCGCCGAATTCGCCGAGCGCCTTGGCGAAGCCGAGCAATGTGCCGGCAATCAGGCCCGGCACTGCGAGCGGCAGCGAGACGGTGAGAAACACTTTGAGCGGGCTGGCGCCGAGCGTCCATGCGGCATCTTCGAGCTTGCGGTCAATGCTTTCGAACGACAGTCGCAGCGGCCGCACCAGCAGCGGAAACGACATCACGGCGCAGGCGAGCGCCGCGCCGGTCCAGCGGAACGCGAAGACGATGCCGATTTCAGCAAGCCATGATCCGATGAAGCCTTTGCGGCCGAATGCGATCAGCAGCAGATAGCCGGTGACGACCGGCGGCAGGACGAGCGGCAGATGGATCACGCCGTCGAGCAGGCCCTTGCCCCAGAAGTCCTTGCGCGCCAGCATCCAGGCGACGGCAATGCCGAATGGCAACGAACACGCGGTCGCGACCACGGCGATCCGCAGCGACAGATGGATCGCGGTCCATTCCTCGGGCGAAAGATCAAACATGTGGTGACGTTATGTCAGAGGTTCGCGATCGACAGAACTGGCTCGCGGCAGTGTGGCTCGGAGCCCACACCGCCGCGATCCGGTCCCGATCGGCACTTAGGACGATCAGGACCCAGACTTCGCCAGGAAGGTGAAGCCGTAGCGTTCGAGAATCGCCTTAGCGGCATTGGTCCGCAGGAAGGCAAGATACTTCGTCGCATCAGGCTTTGCGCTCAGGGTAAGGCCGGCGGGATAGATCACCGGCGGGTAGGACTCCTGCGGGAAGACCGCAACGATCTTCACGTTCGGCTCGACCTTGGCGTCGGTCTCGTAAACGATGCCGAGCGTGGCCTCGCCACGGCCGACCAGCGCGAGTGCGGCGCGCACGTTTTCCGCCATCGCCATGTGCGACTCGGCCTTGCCCCAGACGCCGAGCTTCTCCAGCGCCGCCTTGGCATATTTGCCGACCGGCACTGCACGCACGTCGCCGGTCGCGATGCGGCCGCCGCTCGCGGCGCCGATGATGTCGAAGCCGGGCGCGATTTTCACTTCGTTCGTCTTGGAATCCTTCGGCGCGATCAGCACCAGCCGGTTGCCGAGCAGCTGGAAGTCGCTGCCGGGCTTGATCGCCTTTTTCTCGATGCCGTATTTCATCCAGTCGAGATCGGCGGAGATGAACACGTCGGCGGGCGCCCCGGCCTCGATCTGCTTGATCAGCGCCGAGGAGGCGGCGTAGCTCGCCGTGACCTTGATCTTTTCCTTCTCGGTGAAAGCCTTGTTCACGTCGTCGAGCGCGTTCTTCATCGACGCGGCGGCGAAGATAGTCAGCGTCTCCTGCGCTGCGGCCGGCAGCGGCGCCAGCGCAGTGGCGGCCGTCAGGGCCAAAAGAGCAATAAATCGGGTTTTCAGTGAGCTTTTCACGGCGGTTCTCCAGGCCAAAGACCCGCGCACGGGCCAAATGGCCCGCGAGCCGGGTTGGTTCTTGTTGTGTTGTGCGCCGGAACCGCCGTTCCGTCTTCATAGCGCGCGCCCAGCGCGCCATCGGCCTTTGACGCACGCCCAGTGCGCCATTGGTCCTTTGCACACTACCAACTGGAACACGCCGAGGTAAAGTCGCGCAGGGACAGGAAACGCGCGGCGAAAAATGGCGCAGAACGCGACAGAAACCCCGATCGAAGGGGAATTCGACTTCATCATCGTCGGCGCCGGCTCGGCCGGCTGTGTGCTGGCGAACCGGCTCTCGGCCGATCCGCGCCACCGGGTGCTGATCCTCGAAGCCGGCGGCCGCGACAACTGGATCTGGTTTCACATCCCGGTCGGCTATCTGTTCGCCATCGGCAATCCGCGCGCCGACTGGATGTTCAAGACCGAGCCGGAGCCGGGGCTCAACGGCCGCAGCCTGATCTATCCGCGCGGCAAGGTGATCGGCGGCTCGTCGGCGATCAACGGCATGATCTATATGCGCGGACAGGCGACAGACTACGACCACTGGCGCCAACTCGGCCTGCCGGGCTGGTCATGGGACGATGTGCTGCCGTACTTCAAGAAGCACGAGAACAACTTCCTCGGCGCCGGCGATCATCATGCTGCCGGTGGTGAATGGCGGGTCGAGGAACAGCGGCTGCGCTGGGATCTGCTCGACGCGTTCCGGCAGGCGGCGATCGAAGCGGGCATTCCGCCGACTGGTGATTTCAATACTGGCGACAATGAGGGCGTCGGCTATTTCCATGTCAATCAGCGGCGCGGTCGGCGCTGGTCGGCAGCGCGCGGCTTCCTCAAGCCGGTGCTGCACCGCTCGAACCTCAGGCTTGAAACCGGTTGTCTCGCGGAAGGGCTGATCCTCGATGGTGCGCGCGTCACTGGCGTGCGCTGGCAGCAGGACGGCGTGACGCGCAGCGCGCGCTGTCGTGGCGAGGTGATCCTCGCCGCCGGCGCGATTGGCTCGCCGCATCTGATGATGCTGTCGGGCATCGGTGCCGCGTCCGACCTCGCGGCGCACGGCGTCGCGCCGGTTGTCGATCGTCCCGGCGTCGGCGCCAATCTGCAGGACCATCTGCAATTGCGCACCATCTATAAGGTCGCCGGCGCGCGCACGCTGAATACCGACTATGCGCGGCTCATCGGCAAGCTCGGCATGGGAATGGATTATGTGTTCCGCCGCCGCGGCGCGCTGACCATGGCGCCATCGCAGCTCGGCCTGTTCACCAGATCAAACCCGCGCTACGAGCGCGCCAATATCCAGTACCATGTGCAGCCGCTGTCGCTGGAGAAGTTCGGCGATCCGCTGCATGCGTTCCCGGCATTCACCGCCAGCGTCGCCAATCTGCGGCCGACCAGCCGTGGCGCGATCACGCTGAAATCCGCCGACCCGGCACAAGCGCCGGCGATCAAGCCGAACTATCTGGCGACGCCGGAGGACAGACAGGTAGCCGCCGACTCGCTGCGCATCACCCGGCGCATCGTGTCGCAGCCGGCGCTCGCGTCATATCGGCCGCAGGAATATCTGCCGGGCGATCACGTTCGTGACGACGAGGCGGCGCTGGCGAAAGCGGCCGGCGATATCGGCACGACGATCTTCCATCCGGTCGGCACCGCGCGCATGGGCCGCGCCGACGACGCCCATGCCGTCACCGATGCGCGGCTGCGCGTGATCGGCGTCGACGGCTTGCGGGTGATCGACGCCTCGGTGATGCCGGTCATCACCTCGGGCAACACCAATTCGCCGACCATCATGATTGCCGAGAAGGGCGCGGCGATGGTGCTGGAGGATGCGAAGTAGGTAGATCATTGAAGGGCAGTTTCATTTCGACGCGCCAGATGCGCATTTGTCGCCCAACCTTCACCACGTCATGGCCGGGCTTGTCCCGGCCATCCACGACTTTGGCTGCCGAAAGAGAACAAGACGTGGATGCCCACAACAAGTGCGGGCATGACGGGGAGAGAGCGGGGCCCTCCGCGGTTTTTCACGTCCGTTAGTTCGGCTTTCGCGGGAATGAACGGAGAGAGTGTCGTTCAGGCTTTACATCGCCCTGAGATGCCGGATCGGACGGCCCGGCGTCATCGCTTGCGCGGCCGCGATGATCGCGGCGCTGTCGATGCCGTAGTGGCGGTAGAGATCGGCGAGCGATCCGGTCTGCCCGAAATGCTCGACGCCAAGCGCGCGGGTGCGGTGGCCGTTGACGGACCCGAGCCAGCCGAGCGTCGCTGGATGCGCGTCGCATACGGTGATGAGTGCGCAGTGCGGCGGCAGCCGGTCGAGCAGTCGTTCCACATGCGAACGTGCATGAACAAGACCCCGCTCGCGCATGCGCTGCGCGGCGGTCCAGCCGGCGTTGAGCCGGTCCGCGGAGGTGACGGCGAGCACGCCGATGTCGCGCCGATCCTCGCCCATCAGTCCGGCGGCCGCGATCGCTTCCGGCGCCATCGCGCCGGTATAGGCGACAACCACCTGCGCGTTCGGTCCCGGCTCGCGAAGCCAGTAACCGCCATCGACGATGTCCTGACGCAGTTGCGGCGTCATTGGCCGCTGGATCTGCTCGACCGGGCGCGTCGACAGCCGGAGATAGACCGAGCCGCCGGTCTCGTCGCGCAGCCAGTTACTCTCGTTTGGCTGGTCGCTCGCGCCGTCTTTCTGGATATAGGTGAGCGACCACGCCATGATCGCGGCAAGCTCGTCGACGAAGGCCGGCTCGAATGCGGCAAGTCCGTCCTGTGCCAACCCGATCAGTGGTTCTGAGATC
>JBQCFU010000327.1:0-5996 GCA_051958775.1 Pseudolabrys sp. | reverse complement strand
CAGTCTGCCGGCGAAAAGCTCGGGCAGACCGTCGTTATCGAAAACGTTGCGACGGCGGGCGGTAATGTCGCCACCCAGACGGCGGCAAAGGCTGCACCGGACGGCTACACGATCCTGATGGCCAATCAGGGACCGATGGCGGTGAACCCGCACATGTTCAAGAGCCTGAAGGTCGATACGCTGACGGCTTTCACGCCGATCACGCTGGTTGCCGCGGCACCGCTGGTCGTCGTTGTGCCGCAGAAGTCGGAATTCCAGACCTTCAAGCAGCTCATGGATTACGCCAAGGCCAACCCGGCCAAGCTCACTTACGGCTCGGCCGGCAACGGCTCTGCGAGCCATCTGGCGACGCTACTGCTCAATTACGTTGCCAAGACCGACACCGTGCATGTGCCCTCTCGCGGCGCAGGCCCGGCGAGCACCGATGTGTTGAGCGGTCAGACGCAATTCATGATCACCACGATCCCGTCGGTCGCGGGCATGATCCAGACGGGGCAGATGCGCGCGCTCGCGGTCACCAGCAAAGAGCGCGTGCCGACATTGCCGGAAGTCCCCACCATCGCCGAAAGCGGCTGGCCCGACTATGAGTCCAGCGCCTGGTATGGCTTCGTGGCACCGGCCGGTACGCCGGCGGATATCATCGACAAGCTCAACAAAGCCACCATCGCCGCGCTCAAGGAGCAGGCGGTCGGCAAGCGTCTCGCCCAGGAAGGCGCGAAGCCCATCGGCGGCACACCGGAGGAGTTCGGCAAGTTCATCGCCGCTGAGCACAAGCGCTGGGGCGAGATCATCAAGGCGGCCAATCTCTCGCTGAACTAATGAGATCAGCGTGATCGCCGGTAGCGTTATCGGCCGGTCCACGTCGCAGGCGCGCCGAGATCATCCATCAAACGAATGCGCCGTCCCCATGGAAGTGGGGACGGCGCAATTGTTTTGACGAAGTGGAGGAGAATACGGCTTAAGACGTCGCCCCGACTTCGTAGAGCTCGACCTTGAGACCGTCCGGATCGGACACATAGACGGTGAGCCCATAGGGGCCGTCGTGCAGATCCTGGAAGAACTTGATGCCGTTCTTCTTCAGCTTGTCACGCAGCTTGCGCACGTCATTGACCTCGAAGGCCATGTGATCGATCTGCCGGTGGTCGGATTTGCGTCCTTCCACCAGCGCGATGCCCTGGTGGAACGCGGTGAACGCGCGTCCGTCCTGAAGCGGCTTCGCCGGACGGATCTTGAAGCCGAGCTGATCGACATAGAATGCGATCGAGGTCTGCATATTCTCGACCATCATCAGCATGTGGCCGTATTGCAGCGTTCGTGGCGCCGATTGGTCTGCGATCCAGCTTTCGATATCCTTGGACTCGGCCAGTTCGCAGAAATACTGCTTCCAGACTTTCTGCGCCGTCTGCTCCCAGTCGTTATTGACGCCGGAGATGCAGTCGGTCACCGCGACCACGTCGAAATCGCGCAGGTAGGCTTCGCGGATGCTGGTTTCGACACAGGCATTGGTGGTCGTGCCGGTGACGAACAGCGTGCGGGTGCCGAGCATGCGCAGCAGCATATCGAGCCGCGTCTCATAGAAAGCGCCGAAGCGATGCTTGCGCAGGACCAGCGACGGATCCTTTGCCGCGAGCGTTTTCAGTTCCTCGACGATCTCTTCGTCCCAGGTGCCCGCCAGCGCGGAGACCTGCTTGCGCCGCGAGGTGTGGCCGGCGAGCTTCTTGCGGGCGCGGCTTGCATCGACAGCGAAATGTTCCTGGATGGTCCAGATCACCGGGATGTTGGCCTTGTGGCAATTCTCCACCAGCCGCTTCACGTTCGGGGTGATCGCCGACAGGCGCTTGGTATCGACGCCGGAAATGCCAAGCGTGCCCTTGTCGTGGACAAAGGCGTTCTGCATGTCGATGACCAGCAGGGCGGATGTTTTGAGGTCTACCGCGTCGAGCGACATATCAGTGTCCTTCCTTGTCGATGCCGAGAACGCCAGCGCGTCCCCAGCTATCCTTCGGCACATCGTGGATCACCACATGCAGATGATCCGGCTTGGCGTCGGCGTGCTCGATCATGGCGTCGGTGATCGCGCGCACCAGCTTTCGCTTCTGCTCGACCGTCCGGCCTTCCCACATTTCGACGATGACGAATGGCATTCCTTTTCTCCTGTTCAACGGGACGCCCAGCGCGGAGGATCGCTGGCAAACCCGGTTACGAAATCATTGCCCGCGCGATCTTCGCCACGGACCAGCCAGAGCGGCCGCGTCGTGTAGTTGATCAGCAGTTGCTCCTGCATCGCGACTCGATTGGCGGACGTTTTCGGGTCACGACTGAACGTGCTCGTCGCCGGCATATAGCGGATCACATAAAGCGGATCGTCGTTGGTCGCGAGATCTGCAGGGAGCGGAGTATGTTGCCGGACGTCGGCCGCATAGACCGCCGGGCGTGCGCCGAGCGCGATCAGCGCCACGGCGCCGGCCAGCGGTTGCGCCGGCCAGTAGCGGCCCTCGCGCCCATTTGCGACGAACGCGCGATAGTCGCTCGTCCGCAGACAGAGTTCGCTGTCCCACAGAACGATATCGGGACCGATCACGCTTTCAACCGTATCGACGACCGCTGCGTTCTCGCACAGATCGAGAAAGCACCACGGATCGGTCAGTCCTGCCGCCAGACCCCAGGGATTATGGATGCCGGACAGGCGTTCACGGCGCGGCGCGGGCCGCATCTCCATGAGCCGCGCGACCGCGTCCTGCGCCCGCCGAAGCAGCGCATCCGGAAGCGCGGGGCCGGTGCCGGTCCCGAGCGTGTCTCCGGTGGAGAGCCTCGGCATTGACGCGTCCTTACGCAGGCACGGTGATGCAACGGCCGCGGCTGAAGCCGCTTTCGTCGACATGTCCATCTTCGTACAGCACGGTGCCGCGCGACACGGTCATCACCGGCCAGCCCTTGAGTTTCCAGCCGGTATAGATGCAGGTGCCCTTGCCGGTGTGCTCGACGGTCTTTTCCTTGTCGAGATCGACCAGCACGAAGTCGGCGTCGGAGCCGGCCTGCAGCGTGCCTTTCTTCGGTGCGAGGCCGAAGCGCCGCGCCGGATTGTAGGAGTTGAGCTGGACGAGGCGGCTGAGCGACATGCCGCGCTGATGCACGCCGAAGTGCAGCAGTAGCGACAGTTCCCACGGGAAGCTGACGACGCCGGGCAGTTCGTTCCAGAGATCTTCGCCCTTCTTCGGGAAGAACGGCACATGGTCGGTGCCGAGGCTGTAGACCGAGCCATTGAGGATGCCTTCCCAGAGCCCGTCCTGATCTTCCTTGGGGCGCAACGGCGGCGAAATCTTCGCCGTCATGTCGAGATCAGGATCGTAGCAGGTACGGGTCAGATAGTGCGGGCAGGTCTCGACGGTGATGTTGAGGCCGCGGCCTTGCGCCTCGGCAGCGAGCACCGGGCCCATGCCGACGGAAGTATGCACGAGATGCAGCGGACAGCCGGTGCGCTCGGCGAGGAAGATCATACGGCGGATGGTCTCGACCTCGCAGAACGACGGCCGCGATTCCGTATAGGCGCCGAGATCCTGTCGACCCGTCGCCTTCATCTCTGTTTTGAGCCAGGTCGCGATCTGCGTGTTTTCGCAGTGGACGTTGATTACCGCTTTCGGGATCTTGCTGATGATGCGCATGGCCGCATAGACCCAGCCATCCGTCGCCGGGACGATGCCGATCGGATTGTCCGGCTCGTAGCCGAAATAGCACTTGAAGGAGCGAACGCCGGTCTTGGCGACGATCTCCGGAATCTCGGCGATGTGCTCTTCGCGCTGGATGCCGAAGTGGAAGCCGAAATCGATCAGCGAGTTCTGCTCGCCGACTTCTTTACGCTCCGCATAGAACGGCAGATAGGACGGCTTCAGGTTGCGGATATAAAGGAGCGCGGTGGTCACGCCACCGGACGCAGCCGCGGCGGTCTCAGTGCGCATGTCTTCGGCGTAGGGATATTTCACACCGAGATGGCAATGCGGGTCGATCAGGCCCGGCATCAGCACCTTGTCCTTGGCGTCGATCTCGCGGCTGCCTTCCGGCAGCGCGCTGTCCGCGCCGATGGCAACGATCACGCCGTCCTCGACCGCGAGTCCACCATGGAATTCGCCGTCATGAAGAACGACGCGCGCATTCCGAACGACAAGATCAGCCTTCATCACCGTTTCTCCATCAAAGCTTCGATCCGGCGGCTGATGCCAACCCATTGGCTGCGGCCGACGGTGATCGGCGCACGGCTGCCGAGTCCGCGTGCCCAGACGAATTTCAGGCCGAGGTCGGCCGCGGCGTCACGGTCGATGCCGCCGGGCGGTGCTGCCAGATCAACCAGCAGCGCATGTTTCGGCAGTTTCGCCAAGTGCTCGCGGGTCACGATCTGCGCCGGCACGCTGGAGATGACGATATCGGCACCAGGCAGGGCATCGCCCAGTGCGGTCAGCTCGTGCGTTTCGGCCCCTGCGGCGTACGCCATCGCGCGCTGCACCGGGTTGCGTGCCACGGCATGCAGCCGTGCGCCGAGCGCATAGAGCGTGCGCGTCACCAGCGAACCGATCGTGCCCTGACCGACCAAGACGATCTTGGCGCGGTGGATGGTGATATCGGTGTTCTCGATGATCACCTTGAGCATGCCTTCGACGATGGCCTGCCCGCGCAGGAACATCAGGTCGTCATCCCACTCGTATTCGTGGATGGTGATGCCGAGCGCGTCGCAGTGGCCCTTCAGATTCTTGTCCGCCCAGCCGAGGATGATGTGTCCCGGCTTGCGCATCCCATCGAGCATCGCGCGATCCGGGATGATCCGCTCCGGAGCGGCCGGCGCGAACAGCGCGCCATCGGGAGCGATGCCCGGAATCGGGAATAAGGCGAAGTCCGCATCGCGAAGCGCGGCCGCGGCGCTGGTCTCCAGCTTGACGCCGGGAATTCCGCCTTCCGGCCAGGGAAATCCGTATGCGCGCACGGTGGCTCCGGCCGCGACGGCGCAGCGGGCGATTTCCTGCTCACGCCGGTCGCCGCCGACAATCGCGATATTGAGACCTTGCCAACTCATAGACCCGTGACCTTTGCGTTCGTTACCTTTTTCAGAAGCTGAGTTTTGGACAGGCCGGCGATCCCCATGGATTCCGCTGTCCGGCCACCCGGCCGGAAGTCCACGCCGCACAAGGAGCCTGCCAGCGCGAACAGTGCCGATGCGATCGGCACCTTGACCTCAGCGATCTGCGCGAGATCGAGGAACGGCAACAAGCCGTGACCGAAATCCTCGCGGTAATAGCGATGCTGCAGGGAGTTCGGACCCTTGATCCGCTTGTTGGCTTCGCCCCCGGCAATCGCCGCGACCAGATCGTTGCTGTCCTTCACGCTCGCTTCGACGGTGCCGATCAGCTTCATCTCATCGACGATGTTCGGCAGCGTGAAGCCGAATGCCCCGGCGACCGCGCGCCGTTCGTCATCGAGTTGGCGCATCACGCGCGCGACGCCCGGTGTCATGGCGTCGACATAGAAGGTGAAGTCGCCTTCGCGCGCTTCGACCCACGCGGCTGCGAGGATCGCGCCCGGCGGATGCAGGATCAGATTGGCGTTGGCGAGACTACTCATCAGTACATTGTCGACTGGCGTCGCACCGGGGAACAGCTTGGCGGCGATTTCCAGCGCTGCTTCCGCACCGGGCAGTGCCGCTGCGCGCACCTGTTTGGCGCGCCCGGTCACCGTCACCTGATCGGCGCTGTATTTGCGCGCCACATAAGTGAGTGTGGAGAACTCGACGATCGGCGGCACCGCAGGATTGGCGCTGGCGAACGCATGCGCGAACTCCAACGCGCCGCCGGTATGGCCCGGATTGAGCAGGACCGGCTTGTTCTTGGGCCAGCCGGCTTTCGCCAATTCGCGCGCGACGGAGGCATGTGACAACGTCGGCAGCACGACAGCGGCGACATCGGTGTCGGCGATGGCAGCCTTGAGATCGGACGTCATCAGCCGTGGATGCG
>JBQCFU010000326.1:0-3418 GCA_051958775.1 Pseudolabrys sp. | reverse complement strand
GCGGTGACGGGCTATGCCGGCGGTAAGCTCAGCCTGATCAGCCCGAACGCGAGCATGACAGTCGGCCGGACCGGCAACTTCGGAACATTGTCGTCCGGCGGCGTGATGTCGCTTGTGGTGGCGGCCGGCGACCTCACCATCAATGCCAGCGTCACCGGCAGTGCGCTGCAGATCGACGTCAACAATGCGGTGATCTTCGCCGCGGGAACCGCAGGCGCGCCGATCGTGGCACGGAGCACCGGCGGCGATGTGACGCTGGCGTCCACCACCCTGAGCATGGGCGCGTTCAGCGAGATCGATGCGACCGGCATCATTACCGTCTCGACCACGGGCGATGCGACGATCGGCCGGTTGTGGTCGTCGGCCTCGTTCGGATCGCTGACCAACGCCATCACGGTGGCGGCGGGCGGACCGGCGACGACCGGCTCGATCTTCAGCAATGGTGACGGCCGCGACAACGTGTTCACCACCGGCAGCAATGCGGGCGTCTCGCTGACGGCAGGCAGCAGCGGCAGCATCGGAACATCGGCGGCGCGCGTCATCGTCGACACGCCGACGCTGGTGTTCAATGCTGGCGGCAACGCTTACCTGACGGTGATGCAGGCGCTTCACGTCACCAGCGGCGTCGCATCGGCCGGCGTGTTGTCGATCGTGGGCGACCCGTCGCTGGTGCTCGACTCGCTCCTCAGCGGCGGCGTACTGGCAGTTGCTTCCAACACCGGCTCCATCGCCATCGGCACCGCGACCAGCGGCGGTTCGCAGACCATCCACGGCAAGACCGACGTGACGTTCACGACGCTGACCGCGAACGGGATCACTGGCGCCAATCCGGATGCGGGCGATAGCCCGGTCACCTCCGATACGACGAAGATCGAAGGCACGACGGTCGCGGCGAATGGCTCGGCCGCCCTGACCGCGGCGACCACCAACAAGGGTACGAGCGCGACGGCGACGACCGGCTCGATCAATCTCGCAAGCACCGGTCTCATCGACTGGACCACGCTGAACGCCGGCACCTCGATTGACGTGCGTTCCACCGGCGGTGCGGTGAGCCTGGGCACGGCGACCTCGGGCGGCTCGCAGACGATCCGCGGCAAGACCGACGTGACGTTCACGACGCTGACGGCGAATGGCATCCCCGGCGATGCAGGCGACATCAGCGTCACCGCCGATACCGGCGCGGTCCAGGGCACCACCGTGGCTGCGAACCGTTCGGCCACGCTGGCAGCGGCGACCGACAATACCGGCGATACCCTGACCGCCACGACAGGCGATGCCGTCCTGCGCGCCGGCGGCCTGATCCGCTGGAACAACATCACCGCCGGCAAGACGGTGCAGGCCGGCAGCACCGGCGGCTCGATCCAGTTCGGTGATGTGCTGAGCGGCGGGACGCAGACGCTGACCGCTTATAACGACATCGTTTTCAACCGGCTGACGACGACCGGCACGCCGGACGATCAGGGCGACATCGTGCTGCGCGCGATCAATGGCCGGGTGCAGGGCAGCGACATTGTCGCGGCCGGCATCGTCGATCTGGCCGGAGGGCGCGACATCACGCTGAACCTGCTGCAAGGCAGCTCCGTTTCGCTCGCCACGCCGCAGAACATCGTGGTCTCGCAGCTCAACGTGTTCCGCTCGCTGTCGCTGGCTGCGAACACCATCACCGTGACGGCTAAACAGCTTCCGTTCGTTCCGCCGGTGCCGCTGCATGTCATCGTGTCGGGCTTCAATGGAGGCGTGGCGACTTGGGCCAATCTGAACATCGACCCGCCGGTCGTCATCATCGACACATACCGGGTCACGGATTCGACCCTGACCGTGGATTCGCCCGATCTGACCATCGCCAGCGGCTATGTCCCGGGACAGATGACCCTCAATATTCCGGCTGGCCAGGTCCTGCTCGACAACCGTGGACCGGGACCGGTCAATGGCCCGAACCTGCAGCTCTACCAGCCGGGCGGGGCGTTCTCGATGTCCCAGATTGGCAACACGAACTACAGCGATACCTATGTGGTCCGGTATGATGCGACGATCTCGTCGGTCATTACCAACTATGGCGGTGGCCCCTTTGGCGGCACCGCCTTCGTCCGGAATTCGCAGGAAGACATGCAGAACGCCGGCGCTTTCGACCCGAGCAATACGCAGCGGACTGGTCTCGCGACCTTCCATTTGCTCGGGGGCCAGTATCTTGGCTTCCGGAACGGTTTCCCGGTGCCGGTGGAAGTGCTGGGCGACGGCCCGGCGGTCAATGTGAAAGGACTGTTCGAGACAAAGAGCTCCAAGCGCGGTAAGAAATCCCGTTCGACTCGGTTGCGTGACAAGAACGAGCTCCGGCTTGCGTTTGGCCCCCTTTAGAGCGTGTCACCCCGTCTGACGTTTGGACGACAACAGCCCCATTACAGATCGATGAAGCGACTGACCGCATCTCTGGCCGCCGCAGTGGCTCTGTTGTCGAGCCCGCCCGCGCGCGCGCAGGTACCGCCGCCGCAGGTCAATCCTGGCATCATCGACAGCGATGTCGAGCGCCAGCGCCAGCGCATTGAACAGCAGCAGCAGGCGCCGCGTCAGCAGGGGCAGCCGGTGGTCGCGCCCGGCCGCGCGCCCGCGGTGGTCATCCCGGGTGGTGGGCCGCGATTTCTGCTGCGGCGGGTCGAATTCGAAACGTCGAAATTCATCACGCCCGAAGAACTGAATGCAGTCGCGGCAAAGTATGTCGGCAAGCAGGTCGATATCGCCGGGCTGCAAAGCCTCGTCGCCGAGATCAACCAGATTTACGAGCAGCGCGGCATCGCCACGGCGATCGCGACGCTGCCGCCGCAGACCGCCACCAGCGGCGTGATCAAGATCAAGCTGACCGAAGGCAGGCTGCAGAAGACAAGCATCGAAGGCAACCAGCAGACCACGGAAGCCTATATCCGCCGGCAGATCGATCCACCGGTCGGCGAAGTGCTCGACGTGCCGCAACTCACCCGCGACGTCACCCGGTTCAACCGGACCAGCGACGTGCAGATCCGCGCACTGCTGCAGCCCGGCACCAATTTCGGTCTCACCGATCTGCAGCTTGCCGTCACCGAGCCGCCGCGCAATACGCTGCAGCTCTTCTTCGACAACCAGGGTGTGCAGACCACCGGCCGCAATCAGGGTGGGCTCTATTACAAGCTGCACGGCCTAGCCGGCATCGACGACCGCCTGACGTTCTACGGCGTGAAGTCGGAGGGCAATCTCAACGGCAACGCGTCCTACAACATCCCGTTCAATCCGTGGGGCGGCCGTATCGGCATCAGCTACACCCAGGGACGCATCAAGATCATCAACGGGCCGTTCGAGCGGCTCGACGTCAGCGGCCGTTCGAACCAGGCCAGCATCAATGTCGCGCAGCCGTTCTATGTCGATCAGACGTGGCTGATCCAGGCGACCG
>JBQCFU010000325.1:0-4121 GCA_051958775.1 Pseudolabrys sp. | reverse complement strand
CGGTTCTCCAGCCGGGTGGCCGGATCGTTCACCCCGCCCAGTACCCGGATCATGGCGCCGCGATGGTCGTAAGCCCAGGCGGCGCGATCGGGCGCCAGCGAGTTCGGCCGGAAGCGGCGATAGCCGTTGACGGTCGGCGTGGTGAATGGCGTCGCCGCGACGCCGTGCTCCAGCAGGCCGCCGAGATAGTGCGCGGCGAGCGGCGAGACGAGATCGCTGCTGTTGTCGGCGGCGAACAGATTGCGCCCGCCGTCCTTGGCAATGAGCGACTGATGCAGATGCCAGCCGCTCGAATAGTAGCCGGGCAATGCCGGGCGCGGCATGAAAGTGGCGAAATAACCGAGCCGCCGTGCCATCTGCCGCGTTGCGGTGCGGAACAGGATGAGATTGTCGGCGGCGCGCAGCGCATCGTCCGGCGCGAAGGTGCATTCCACCTGGCCGGGACCCCATTCCTTCTCGATCGAGGTCAGCGGCAGATCGAGCGCGGTGTAGCAATCCGCCAGCGCCGACATGGCGCCCTGGATCAGGTCGAAATTGGTTTCCGAATGCAGCGAGAAGCCGGGCTCGGCCGGATACGTGCGCAGGGCGCGGCCGCGCCTGCCCGGAAAGCCGACATGATCCGCCGTCAGATGTTCTTCCGCCGGCCGCAGCAGATACCACTCGACCTCGAGGCCGACGCGGCAGCCCATGCCGCGCTCGGCGAGACGACGCAACTGCTTCTTGAGCAGATGCCGCGTCGAGAAATGAAACGGCGTACCGTCGGTGAAGTGTTCGTCACACAGGATCCAGCCGATGTCCGGCGCCCAGGGCAGCACGCGGAACGTGCCGGGATCGGGGACGATGGTGAGGTTCGGCGAGCCGGTCATCTCCGGCAGGTCCATGCCGCCGCCGCGCAGGAACGAGCCGAACACCCGTGCGCCTGACGCGTCGAGCGTCGTCGTCGCGACATTGATGTTGTAGCCGTTCTCCAGCGCGCCGAGGAATGCCGGTACGGTGAGCAGCTTCGCCCGTGAAATACCGTGCGGATCAGGCCAGGCGACGCGCACCAGCTTGATGTCGCCCTGCGCCAGCCGCGCGCGGATCGCGGCGGCCTGGTTGTGCTGCTCGTCGGTCCACAGACCGTGTTTGTCGATGAAGCTGTCGGATCGTGACATTGAAATCATTCCAAGGCTGGAGTGTGTGCCGGGCGATCCAGTATATTCAAATGAATTGTCCGCTCTCATTCATGTCAAATTTGGCATATGATAAAAACCCGCTCCCGCCCGCGTGCCGCGCCGGGCAAGACGGCCCGGCCACAGCCCAGGTCCCAGACCCGGGCGCCGTCCAAGCTACGAACGCCGATGCTGCGCCGCCGGGTGCGGCTGCGCCAGCTCGAATTGCTGGCGGCGCTGGCGCAGGAGCCGACCTTGAGCGCCGCCGCCCGCGCCGTGAACCTGTCGCAGCCGGCGGCGTCGAAACTGCTCAACCGTCTGGCGGCCGATCTTGGTGTCCCGCTGTTCGAACGCGCCGGGCGCACCTTGCGTCCGACCGCGGCAGGGCAGGCGCTGCTGCGGCGTGCCGCCGCGCTGATCGGCGATCTCGAGCGGGCGCAGGATGAACTCGGTGCAATCGGCGAGGGGCTGGTCGGCTCCGCCCGGCTCGGTGCCGGTGTCGGCTCCTGCTACGTGCTGGTGCCGCATGCGCTGATCGACCTGCTCGAGGCCGCGCCGGATATTTCCGTGACCGTGCGCGAAGGCACGATCGGCGAATTGCTCGGCGGCCTGCGTGCCGGGCATTTCGATCTGGTGGTCGGCCGGCTCGATGCACCGCTCACCGATCGCACGCTGGCGGTCGAGGAGCTTTACGATCCGCCGATGCGGGTGGTGTGCGGGCCGCAGCATCCGCTGGCGCGTCGGCATGATGTGCGATGGAGCGACGTCGCTGATGCGGAATGGGTGCTGCCGGAAGAGGGCACGCCGATGCGGCGCGGCGTCGATGTCCTGTTCCGCAGGCTGCACCGCCCCCCGCGTCGCGCGCTGATCGAATCCTCCTCGATCCAGACCAATGTGGCGCTGCTGTCGCAGCGGGACATGCTGTGGGTGCTGTCGGCGGACATCGCCGATTATTTCGCACGGCTCGGCGCGCTGCATGTGCTGCCGCTGCCGCGCCTGCAGGGACCGTCGCCGCTGGTGCTTGCCTATCTGCGCGACCGCAGCCTGTCGCCGGCGGCGGCGCGGCTGCGCGACAGCTTCAAACGCGCCACCGCGAGGATGCAGGTGGGAGGAAACGTCGCTCAGAGATAGCGGCGCAGCTCCGCCGCAGATTCATCCGGCTTGCGCTTGGTATCGAATGGCCGGACGAACTTTCCGCTCTTGTCCATCAGATAGACGATGGCGGTGTGATCCATCGTGTAGTCGTCGCCGGTGGTCGGCACCTTCTTGGCATAGACGCGATAGGATTTCTCGACCGCGGCAATCGCGGCGGTGTCGCCGGTCAATCCGCGGATATGCGGATCGAAGCTGCTCAGATAATCCTTCATGGCCGCCGGTGTGTCGCGCTCCGGATCGACGGTAACGAACAGTGCATTGACGCGATCGGCATCCTTGCCGAGCGAACGCATCACTTCGGAAATATCGAACAAGGTCGTCGGGCAGACATCCGGACAGTGCGTGAAGCCGAAGAACACCAGATACGGTTTGCCTTTGAAATCTGCGTCGGTGACGGTCGCGCCGCTTTGATCGGTCAGCGTGAACGGGCCGCCGATCGCGGCGACCGGCGTCGCGCTGCGGTTGCCGAGCAGCATGGCGGTGACGAAGAACAGGGCGAGGCCGAGCAGGAAGGCCGACGCGGCCAGGATGATCCGGGTGGTTTTGGGATTCATGACAGTAATCAGATGGAACGGGCGCAGAGCACCAAGTTAGAAGCAGGCGGCAAGGCCGGCCCGCAAGGTTTCGAAGAATAGGGCGGTGCCATAGTACCCCCACAACACTGCAGCCGCAGCAAACAGGCTGCCACCGACCGCGACGGCTATCCACAAGACCGGCGAACGCGCCGGAGAGGCAAGGGCTGGCATAGCCGAGTTCCCGGAACCGGCAATCGCCGGCAGTGCCAATGACATAAGCCTCCCGCGAGCGCTCGACAACCGGGCGGTCCGGTGGTCCGATTCTAACATTTGCATCCCATTGGAGCAGGCGCTTTTTGCAAATGTTAGAATCAAAGGACCACTGGCAATTATAGGTTTAGTGGAGTTTCGGATTTGACATTCGCTTCCGGAACTCGCGGCAAAATGGCTAGCGAATGTCAAATCCACTCCACGAGCCGTGCTGTTAACCATAATAGCTGATAAAAAAGCAGCATTTTAAGCATTCCCGGCCGCTTCGTTGACTC
This sequence comes from Pseudolabrys sp., assembly GCA_051958775.1. Taxonomy (GTDB): domain Bacteria; phylum Pseudomonadota; class Alphaproteobacteria; order Rhizobiales; family Xanthobacteraceae; genus Pseudolabrys. The sequence goes on along the minus strand of JBQCFU010000325.1, from coordinate 755 downwards.
GCATGGTTAAAGCCGCGCATGTAAAGCGCGACACAGGCGAGACCAAAAGAAGGCTCTCAGGAGCCGGAGGAATGACGACAATGCGGACGAGTTTTGCGTTCATCGTGGCAGTTTCGGCGGCGCTCGCGGCCGGCTCTGCATCGGCTCAGAATGCCGAAGGCGCGAAGGTCATCACCGAATGCGCCGGACATCCGAATGCGCTCGGCGTTGCGCGCGTGGTCGAGATCGACACCACCGGTGGCCCGGGCTTCGGTTTCGAGCACTTCAAGGCCTATGACTTTCTCCGCGACAAGGAAGTGGTGCTGACGTTCGACGACGGCCCGTGGCCGGGTCACACCCCGATGGTGCTGAAGGCACTCGCCGACCATTGCACCAAGGCGCTGTTCTTCCCGATCGGCAAGCACGCCGGCTGGCATCCGGAGATCCTCAAGCAGGTCGCTGCGGCCGGCCACACGATCGGCTCGCACACCTGGTCGCACAAGGACCTGTCGAGCAAGAAGCTCTCCGAGGACGACGCCAAGGCGGAAATCGAGAAGGGCATCAGCGCCGTGAGCGTGTCGCTCGGCGGCAAGCCGATTGCGCCGTTCATCCGCTTCCCGGCGCTGCGCCATCCGCCGGAGATGGTGAAGTATGTCGGCTCGCGCAACATCGCGATGTTCTCCACCGACATCGACTCGTTCGACTTCAAGGCGCGCAAGCCCGAGCAGGTCGTCGACACGGTGATGAAGAAGCTCGACAAGCGCGGCAAGGGCATC
>JBQCFU010000324.1:0-2151 GCA_051958775.1 Pseudolabrys sp. | reverse complement strand
CCTCCCGCTCGCCAGCCCCGATAACCGCTTCGCCTCGCTGTCGCCGCTGTTTGCCTCGGGCGTCTCGCGTGCGGCCGGTCCCGGCTATTTCTATGCGCCGGGCGCGGCTCCTCCCTGCGAGATCCGGATGCGTCGGGTGCCGGGGCGGATGTTCCAGAGCTGCGAGTAGGGGCGGTTTTCCAGCGAACTGGAGGCCGGTTCGCGGAAGAAAACGCGGCCGACCAGCCCCTGCGTCAGATTTCAATTGCAGGTTGTGTCTATGCTCGCATAGATTGTATCTATGCGAATCGCATCCACGTTAGTCGGCCTTCCCCGCCGGCCTCGACCCGGTCTGTCCGCGCCGCTGGCAGCGGCGGTCCTGGCCGCGGCCGCCTTCGCAACGGGGATCGGCGTCGCACCCTGGCTGAGACCGGGGGCACCGCCGGCCGTTGAACGGTCCCGGCCCTCGTCGCCGCACATCGTACCGGGCGGGCATCCCGCCGACCTCGTCCGCGTCATCGACGGCGATACGCTCGAAGCGCAGGTGCATGTCTGGCCGGGCATGACCATCACCACGCGGGTCCGCTTGCGCGGGATCGATGCACCCGAACTGCGCGCGCGCTGCGGTCGCGAACAGACAGCGGCGCAGGCAGCGCGCGACGCGCTGGCGAAGCTCACCGCCGACGGCCGTCTGCTCGTGTCGCAGATCGGTCCCGACAAATATGGCGGCCGGGTTGTTGCCGCGGTCGCGACTGCGCGAGGTGATGATGTCTCGGCGGCATTGCTGCAGGCCGGACTGGTGCGCCGCTACAGTGGCGGCCATCGCGCGTCGTGGTGCGACTAGAGCGTTTTCGAGCGGCGTGAACTTCCGGCTCGCGTGGAGAAGCCACGAGAAAAAATTCTAGGGAAGCACGAACACCTGCGTGCCGAGCCCGGCGACGCGGTAAAGCTCCATCACATCATGGTTGTACATGCGGATGCAGCCATAGGAGACAAAGCGGCCCACCGACGCCGGATTGTTGGTGCCGTGGATCGCGTAGCTGCCGTAGTCGAGCGCGAGCACGGCGACGCCGAGCGGATTGTTCGGCACGCCGCCAGGAATGACGCGCGGCAGATGCGGACTGTCGCGCCGCACGTCGGGCGGCGGCGCCCAGGCCGGATTGATCTGCTTGCTGTAGACGCTGGCGCGGCCTGACCACGCCTTGCCGGCGCGGCCGACACCGACCGGATAGCGCCACGCCATGCCCGGTCCGGCGACGTAATAGAGGCGGCGCTCATTGGTGCGCACGACAATCGAGCCGATCGGATAACCGTGAAACGCGACGATCTCGCGCGCGGCCGCCGGCGCAGCCGTCATCAGCGCCGCAACGAGCGTGGCGGCGAAGGTGACAACAGCGATGACGAGGGTTGGAAAGCGCAGCGACTTCATGCGTCGAAAATAACGATGCGAGACGCGGTGCGCGGCAACAGCCGTGGATTAACGTAAATAGTCCGGCCGCGTCACCCTCTCCCCGTGCGGGGAGAGGGTTGCGAGCGGAACTTTACGCCTTCTCGGTCGCCTTCTTGTTCTGGCGGTTCTTGACCAGATCGTCGACCACGGCGGGATCGGCGAGCGTCGTCGTGTCGCCGAGGCTGCTCGGTTCGTCTTCCGCGATCTTGCGCAGGATGCGGCGCATGATCTTGCCGGAACGTGTCTTCGGCAGACCGGGCGCGAACTGGACGAGGTCGGGCGAGGCGATCGCGCCGATCTCCTTGCGCACCCACTGCACCAACTCCTTGCGCAGCTCTTCGGTGGGCTGGACGCCGGCCATCAGGGTCACATAGGCGTAGATGCCCTGACCCTTGATGTCGTGCGGATAACCGACAACGGCTGCTTCCGACACATTCGGATTCGCCACCAGCGCACTTTCGACTTCCGCCGTGCCCATGCGGTGACCGGACACGTTGATCACGTCGTCGACGCGACCCGTGATCCAGTAGTAGCCATCCGCATCCCGGCGGCAGCCGTCACCCGTGAAGTAGGTGCCCGGATAGGTCGAGAAATAGGTCTGCTCGAACCGCTCGTGGTCGCCATAGACCGTGCGCATCTGGCCCGGCCAGGAATCGGCCATGCACAGATTGCCGGTGCAGGCGCCGTCGAGCACCTTGCCGTCGGCGTCGACGATCTGCGGC
>JBQCFU010000323.1:0-2556 GCA_051958775.1 Pseudolabrys sp. | reverse complement strand
CAGGAACAACTCCTCGCTTTCCGCGCCATAAAGCTGGCTGAGAAACGCCGGGGTCAGTGCCCGCGACGGTCCGTCATAAACGACGCGGCCATTTTTCAGCGCGACCGTTCGCGGGCAATATTTCATTGCATATTCGACCTGGTGCAGCGAGACCAGCACGGTCAGGCCGTCGTTGCGATTCATGTCCGCCAGCAAATCCATCACGCGGCGCGACGAGGCCGGATCGAGCGAGGCTATCGGCGCGTCGGCAATCAGCAATTCGGCGCCCTGCACCAACGAACGGGCAATCGCGGCGCGCTGCTGCTGACCACCGGACAATTCATTGGCGCGCTTGAGCGCATGTTCAGCAATGCCTACACGTGCCAGCGCCAGCATCGCCTTGCGCTTGTCGCTGTCGCTGAACTGGCCGAGCGTGCCGCGCAACAGCGGCAGCGAGCCGAGCAAACCGAAGCACACATTGGTGAGCAAGGTGACGCGCGGCACCAGATTGAACTGCTGGAAGATCACGCCGATGCGCGCGCGCAAGGCGCGATTGCAGGACAGTCGCCCGTTCTGCTGGATCGGCTGCCCCATCACATGAATGCTGCCGGCTTCTGACAGACTGTCCTTGCGCGAGCCGTTGATCGGCAACAGCCCGGCGATCGCACGAATCAAGGTCGACTTGCCGGAGCCCGATGCGCCGATCAGCGCCACCATTTCACCGCGCCGCACCGTCACGCTGACATTATGCAGCACGCGCACATCACGCTGAAACGACTTGGATATGGCCCGGGTTTCAATGGCGATGTCGTGCTGCAGCAAGCCGGATACTCCTGTGCTTTCCGGATCGCTAACAACCGCGTGTGACAGATGGATGAAAAACAGTGACGTTGCTCTGCCCTCTCCACAACGCGGAGAGATGCTGCAGCGCAATTTCGTCTAATCGCCCAGAACAGTCGTGGCCAGCACGCGAAAACGTTGCCCTTTTGCATCCTGCCGCAACAGTACGATGCGATCGATGCTCAAGGTTTGCGCATCGGGCAATTGCGCAAAAGCACTCGCCAGAAATGCCAGCGTCTGCGCACGCTGTTCCGCAAGCAAAGAACCGGTCAACGTCATGTGGAACCGGAACGTGTCGAACACATAGGGATAACCCCATTGTTCGAGATGCGCGCGCTGCGCTGGCGTCAAAGACGACTGTAGACGTTTCGTCCGCTCGTCGTCCGTCAGCGGCGCGCGAAACCGATCGAACTCGCGTACGCATGTTGCCGCCAGCGCGCCGACAGCATCGTAGAACACCGACGGCATGAGGGCGACGAACGATCCGATATGCCGAACGGCCAGCGGCCCGCCCCGCGCCGACCCTTGGCCCCGCAAGCCCGCCGCAAACGCCCCCAGCAGGTCGGATTCGCGATAACCGTCAGCGAGACGAAACGGCGCTTTCAGCGTCGCGTGAAAGCCGTAGAGTTGCGGCTCACGAATGGTCTCGACCCATCCGGCCGGAACGCCTTCCGGGAAAGCCTCGCTCTCTCCGCGATAGCTGTCATAGCCCAGGATCGACGCACCGAACCGGTAGAGCACGCTATCCGGTGGCGGCACGAAATAGATCGCATAACGGCAGTCCATGCCGCCACTATTGCAGACGGCCTGGCGCCGCGACATAGGCGAGTTGCCCTGCGCAAATCGCTGCAACCACCTGCGGCCGCCGCGCATCCGTCGCATCCACCAGCACGATGTCTGCGCGCTTGCCGTGTTCAAGCACGCCGCGATCGACAAGCCGGGCGGCCTTCGCCGGACGCTCCGACACATAAGTCCAGGCCTGCGGTAGCGTCACGACGCGGTCGGCCGCAAGCCGATAGGCCGCCAGCAGCGGCGCCGGATAGTAATAGTCCGACGCCAGGATCGTGCATCGACCCTGCGCGATCATTTCCGCTGCACCGATCCAGCCGATGTGGCTGCCGCCACGCACGACATTGGGCGCACCGAGTACAATGTCGTCGCCGGCATCGACCGCATCCTGCGCGGTTTCGACCGTGGTGGGAAATTCGGCCATGCGGCAATTCAGGTCGCGAAACCAGCGTCGCTGCTCCGGGCTCATGTCATCATGCGACAGCGTCGGCGTCCCGGCCTTGTCGGCTGCTGTCGCAAGCCGTGCGATTGCGCCCGGCACTTCGTTGGCCAGGCTCTGCAGGTGCGTCACCAGCGCATTGAACTCATCCGCCGACAGCCCTGCCCGCTCGGCCATTTGCGTCACCTTGCGCGTGCGCGGCGGCGTATTCGGTCCCGGTAAATGATCGTTGAACGCCAGCATGCCGACACGGCCGTCGGCCAACCAGCGGGTCACTTCAGCTTCGGCCTCGAGATTGTAAGCCTCATGCCGCAGATGGAATCGCGTATCGGCCGCAAACGACGTCCTGTTGGCCTCGATCGTCTCGAGGATCGTCCGCGCATTGTCGATGCCGCGCCGCCCCGGCTCCCCCGAGCAGGTCACGCCATGACACACCGTGGTGATGCCATTGCTGACGCATTGGCGATCACTGTCTTTCAGCGCGATGTCGATCGGAAATCCGACGCCCG
>JBQCFU010000322.1:0-2322 GCA_051958775.1 Pseudolabrys sp. | reverse complement strand
CGGCCGCCTGCTGTTTTCCGGGATGGTCTACGCGCCGCTGGTGATGCCGGAAGTCATCACCGGTCTTTCGCTCTTGCTGCTGTTTGTTGCCTTCAACGTAGACCGCGGCTTCTGGACCGTGACCATCGCACATACGACGCTGACCATGTGCTTCGTCACGGTGGTAGTGCAGTCGCGGCTCGCCACTTTCGATCGCAGCCTCGCGGAAGCGGCGCAGGATCTCGGTGCGACGCCGGGGCGCACGTTCTTTCTGGTGACGCTGCCGCTGATCTTTCCGGCGATCGCCGCCGGCTGGATGCTCGCCTTCACGCTGTCGATCGACGATCTGGTGATCGCGAGCTTCACCACCGGTCCGGGCGCGACGACCCTGCCGATCCGTATCTATTCCGAAGTGCGGCTCGGCGTGAAGCCGGAGATCAATGCGATCTGCACGCTGATGATCGCGACCGTGGCGATCGGTTTGACGGCGGTGTCGCTGATCGGCAAGCGCAATGCGCTCCGCCGTCAGCGTGCGGCCGGCGCGCCGCTGTAGCGGAGGCTAATTCGCCGGCGCACTCACCGGTGCGACGCCGGGTGCCGCAGCGGTCGGACGTTGCGTGCCGGTCAGTCGTTCGATGGCGGAACGGATCGCGCCGTCATTGCGGCTGCGCACGGCATCGAGCAGCGGGGCAGCAGCGCCGGAGCGGCGGATCAGGCTGCGCGGATCAGGCAGCAGCAGCGGATCGGCCCACGAGCCCTGCATCACGAACGGCAATTCGAAAGCGGCGGTCCCGGCGGCATTGACCAGCGCGGCCGTGCCTTTGAGATCGAATTCCCGCTCGGGGATCGAGGCGGTGCCGGCCAGCGCCAGCTTCACGGCCGAGCCGGCAATGTCGACGTCTTCGACATGGATCGTGCCGTCGACGATCTTGAGCTGCATGGCGAGGCGCTCATAGGGCGTCTGTCCGCTGCGGAAATCGCCACCGCCGGACAAGGGACGGCGTTCGAGACGGCGCAGCAACTGTTCGACATTGAGCCCGGTGATGGCGCCGCGCCGCGCGGTCAGCGTCGCCGCGCCGTTGAGCGTGCGGGTGATGTCGAGGACGCTGGCGCCGGAGCCTTCCAGCGCGAGGGTGATGTTGCCGGTGCCTTCCAGCCGTTTGAAGCCGATCAACTCGGTCAGGCAACTGTCGAGATTGACCGACTGAAGCTGCAGTTGCGTCTTCACATCGGTGCCGGTTGCGGCGCTGGCAATGGTGAAGGTGCCGGTGATGGTGCCGCCGAAGCCCTGCGACTCGCCGATGGTGACGATCAGATGTCCGCTGCGCAGATTGGCGGCGAGCGCAGTGCGGTCGAGTGTGGTTGACGTCAGCACCACCTTGCCCGCTGAGAGCCGCAGATCGACGTCGAGGCCGGTGAGGCCGGAGATGTCGATGCGTTCCGCGTCCCACTCGCGGCGATTGCCGGCGAGCAGTTTCACCGAGGCGAGATAGGGCGTGAGGTCGATCTTGTCGGCGGCGAGTGTGCCCTGCAGCGTATGTCGCTGATCGGTCGAGAGCGTCAGCACGCCTTCGGCGACGTTGCCGTCGAGTTCGACATTGACGCCGGTCAGCGCCGCCGTGCCGCCGACGATGTTGGTCTGGGCCTTCAGGGCGAAATGCCCGAAGCCGCCGCCCGGCGGTTCGCGCTGGCCGCTCCAGGCGATCACCTTGCGCAGCGAGGCGCCGTCGGCGGCGAGGGTGCCTTCGAGCTTCAGGGTCGGCAGGGCGCTGAAGGCGCCGTCGAATGCGGCTTTGATCGGCTTGCCAGAGATGCGCATCTTCAGGCTGGAGCGCGTGCCGATGAGCGCCGATGCGAAGTCGCCGAGCGTGGCACTGATGTCGAGCGGTTCGCCGCGCCAGGTGACGCGACCGGTCGCGCCGAAGCTCTTGGAGATCGACGGCCAGGCAAGCGACAGTTCGACGTCGGTCAGCGTCTCCGCCAGATTGCGGGCGCGATCGCTGACTGTGATGGTGCCGCGCGTGATGCGGATTTCCGAAAAGGCGGCAAGTCGCGCCGGTTTCTTGCCGGGGACAAGCTTGGCGATCAGCGGCGACCAGTTGGTGCGACCGTCGCTGGCCAGATCGATGCGGATCGCCGGCGCCTCGAGCGTCACGTCGGCGATTTCGACGCGGCCGAGCAGCAGCGGCAGAACCCGCAACCCGGCGGTGAGCCGTTCCGCGGTCAGGGTCGGGGGGGGGGGGGCGCCGGCCGCGCCCCGGCGCGCGGCCCGGAAGCGGAGATAGATGCGCGGCAACAGCGACAACCGCGCGTCGCCCGGGAGCGGCGGGGCGAGCGCGGGGG
>JBQCFU010000321.1:0-12914 GCA_051958775.1 Pseudolabrys sp. | reverse complement strand
CTCGCTGAGCAGGGGCTGTCGAAATACGACATGCCGGAATTCTTCCTGCGGGCGTCGGCATTTCCGCTGACGCCGAGCGGCAAGATCCTCAAGCGCGATCTGATCGACATGACCAGGCGCGGAGAATTGGTACCCACGGCGGTGCGCTGGACCGATCCGGGCGTGCAGGCGAGGACGGGGTGATGACGGTCAAACTGGAAAAACGCGACGATATCGCGCTGCTGACACTCGATCGGCAGGAGGCGCTGAATGCGCTGTCGTTTGCCATCATCGACGAGATCGGTGCGGCAATCGACGGGGTTGCGGAGATGGGCGTGCGCGCACTGCTGATCACCGGTGCGGGGTCGAAGGCTTTCTGCGCCGGCGCCGATATCAAGGAGTTGCGCAATCGCCCGCTCGCCGCGCAGCGCGCCGGGATCGAGCGCGGGCAGGTGGCCTTCGCCAAGCTCGACACGTTGCCGGTGGCTTCGATCGCGCTGATCAACGGCTATGCGTTCGGCGGCGGTCTCGAACTGGCCTTGGCCTGCACGTTCCGGCTGGCGACCCGCAACGCCAAGATGGGATTGCCGGAGATCAAGCTTGGCCTGACGCCTGGTTACGGCGGCACGCAGCGACTGCCGCGCGTGATCGGCGAGGCCCGTGCGCTGGAAATGATCCTGACCGGAAAGACCATCGACGCCGAAGAGGCTTCCCGCATCGGGCTCGTGAATCGCCTCGTCGACGGCGATCCGGTCGCAGCCGGCATCGCGTTCGCGCACGAGTTCACGGTCTATGGTCTGCCGGCCCTGAATTTCGCTCGCGCGGCGGTGCAGCGGGCGCTCGACGCGCCGCTCGCGGAAGGGCTGCGGGTCGAGGCCGAGCTCGGCACGCTCGCCTACCGGACCGCCGATGCGGAAGAAGGCATGGCGGCGTTCAGCGAGAAGCGCAAACCGGATTTCCGCGATGCCTGACGCAACCGTCATCGTCACCGGCGCGAGCCGCGGCATCGGCGCGGCGATCGCCGCCGAATTGCAGCAGCGCGGCTATGCGGTCGCGGCGCTGTCGCGCAGCGGCGAGGCGCCGGTCGGCAAGGGCTATCGCTGCGATGTCGCCGACGAAGCGTCGCTGCGCGAAACGGTGGCGCGCATCGCCGGCGAAAACAATATCGTAGGGCTGGTCAACAATGCCGGTGCTCACCAGGCTACGCCGAGTGCGAACCTCAGCGTGCGCGAGCTTGAGGACACGATGCGGTTGAACATGACCGGGCCGCTGGTCGCCTGCCGTGAAGTCTATCCGCATCTCAAGCAGGCGGGCGGCGGCACCATCGTCAAGATCGGATCGTTTTTCGACAAGCTCGGCGTCGCCGAGAACGTCGCTTACTGCGCGTCCAAGGCGGCGGTCGGCGCCATGACCCGCTGTCTCGCGGTCGAATGGGCGCGCGACGGCATTCGCGTGCTCAATGTCGCGCCCGGCTATATCGAGACCGACCTGAACCGCGATTTCCTCGCGCAGGATAAGGTCAAAGCCTGGCTCGGGCGTCGCGTGCCCGTCGGCCGCGCCGGCGCGGCGGACGAGGTCGCGCGCCTCGTCGCAACATTGTTCTCGGACAATATCGGCTTTCTGACCGGCGAGACCATCTATCTCGACGGCGGCCAGGGTATAAATCACTGATGAAAATCTTCGAGACGCTTCAGCGGCGGCGGCAATGGACGGAAGAGGAGCAGATGATCCTCGACCAGATCCAGCGCCTGTGTGCGGAAACCATCGCGCCCAATGCAGAGCGCTATGATCACAGCGGCGAATTCCCGTGGGAGAATATCAAGGCGTTGAATGCGCTCGGCGCCAATATGATGTTCGTGCCGGAAGCTTTCGGCGGCGCGCCGGTGTCGTTCCGGCTGTATCTCGAAGTGGTGAAGACCATTTCCGCGGCGTGTGCCTCGACCGGCATCATCTATGCGACCAACTTCCACGGCATGAAGCCGCTGATCGACAAGGGGAACGACGAACAGCGTGCCCGGCTGCTGCCGCGTATTGCGGAAGGCGGGCTCGGCGCGCTGGCGATCACCGAGCCGAATGCCGGTTCGGATGCGACCGGGATGAAGACGACCTTCACGCCGGATGGCGACGATATCATCGTGCAGGGCGGCAAGATCTTCATCACCAACGGCGACGTCGCCGACCTGATGCTGCTGTTCGGCAAATGGTCCGGGATCAATGACCCGAAGAAGGCCATTTCGGTGCTGATCTTCGAGAAGGGCACGCCCGGCTTCGAAGTCATCCGCCTCGAGAAGAAGATGGGGCACCACGCGTCGTCGACGGCATCTATTGCATTCAACGGATGCCGCGTGCCGCGCGCCAATCTGATCGGCAAGCCAGGCGATGGCCTGCCGATCCTGCTCGCCTCGCTGAACAAGTCGCGGCCGAGTGTCGCCGCTCATGCGCTCGGCATCGCCCATGCCGCGTTCGGCGACATGGTCGGCTATATGAATGACCGCGTGCAGTCGGGCCGGCGCATCGCCGAATTCCAGGGCAACCAGTTCATGCTCGCCGATCTGGCGACCGATCTGGCCATGGCCGAAAACTGGCTCGACTATGTCGCGTCTCTGATCGAAGCGGGCGAGACAGATTTCGGCCTCGAAGCATCGATGGCGAAGATGCGCGCCTCCGATCTTGCCATGCGCATCGCCACTGAGGCGGTGCAGATGCATGGCGGCTACGGCTATTGCAGCGACTATCGCGTCGAGCGGCTGATGCGCGACGCCAAGATCACGCAGATCTGGGAAGGCACCAATCAGGTCCACCGTCAGCTTATCGGCCGGAGTTTTGTCAGGAAATGAGCGCAGCGATCAAGACAGTCGGCGTCTGCGGCGCCGGCGGCACTATGGGAGCGGGCATTGCGATCGTCGCGGCGCGCGCCGGTTTCGACGTCATTTGTTACGACACCGCCGATGCCGCACTGGTCAAGGCGGTGGATCAGAGCCGCGCGTTTTTCGGCAAGTCGGTCGAGCGCGGCAAGATGTCGGCGGACGAACGCGATGCGGTGATGGCGCGGCTGAAGCATAGCACCGATATCGGCGCGCTGGCGGCGTGCGATCTGGTGATCGAGGCGGTGTTCGAGGAACTGGGCGTCAAGCGCAAGCTCCTCGGCGCGCTCGATGCGGTGTGCCCGGAGCATACGATCTTCGGATCCAATACCTCGACGCTGTCGATCACCGAGATTGCGGCCGGCTGCAAGCGGCCGGATCGCGTCGTCGGCATGCATTTCTGTCTGCCGGCGCAGTTGATGAAGCTTGTCGAGATGTCGCCGGGGCTGTTGACCTCGGAAGATGTGTTCAAAGCGGCGTGGGATTGGACCGTCCAGTGCGGCCAGAAGCCGGTGAAGACCCAGGACAAGCCGGGTTTCATTCTCAACGCGCTGCTGGTTCCGTTCAACAATGATGCGATCCGTGCGGTGGAGGCCGGTGTGGCCGATGCGGCAAGCATCGACACCGCGATCAAGACCGGGCTGGGCTACAAGATGGGGCCGCTCGAACTGATCGATCTGATCGGCCTCGATACGCAGATCCGTCTGTCGGAAGCGTTCTATCCGGTGACGCTCGATCCTCGCGCCGCCTGTCCGCCGCTGCTGCGTCGCATGGTGGCGGCCGGTCTGCTCGGCCGCAAGTCCGGCCGCGGCTTCTACAACTATGCCGGCAATACGATGTTCGGAGCCTGATGTGATGAGTTACGTGATCAAACAGCAGGGCGAGAGCCGCTCGTTTCCGCCGGGCGATGCTTTCCTTGCCGGTGCTGCCGCGCAAGCCGATGTCGTCGTGCATCTCGGCACACCGGTCGCGCCGGATTCGAGCAAGAAGGCCGTGCTGGTGGAGCTTGGCAACGAATACCTCGCCGACCATGTCGCGGACGATGATATGGCTCATGCCAACGTCGTCGGCTTTGCGCGTTTCCGCAACGGTGCCGATGCGCCGTCGCCGCTCGTCGAGCTGGTGCGCATGCGCGTCACCTCCGATGCTGCCGTAGCGTCCGCCAAAGCGATGTTCGAATCCGCAGGGCTTACCGTCGTTGTTTGCGACGACCAGGCCGGCCGTATCCTCGATCGGCTGATCCGGCCGAAATACAATGCGGCGCTGCGCTTCCTCGACGAAGGACTGGCGACCGCGGCCGATATGGACACGACCTGCAAGCTCGGCCTCGGCTATCCGGATGGTCCGATCGAGCGGGTTATTCGCGGCGGCCTCGCGCATCATTGCGAGGTCACGGAAACATTGTTCAGAAGCTATGGCACCCCGGGCTATGCGCCGCCGCGCATGGCGCTCGCAGCCAAACGGCGCGGGAGAGCCTGATGCGTCCGCTTGAAGGCATTACCGTTCTCGATTTTTCGACGCTCGTGCCGGGTCCGATGGCGACCTTGATGCTGGCGGAAGCCGGCGCCGAGGTGATCAAGATCGAGCGGCCCGGAACCGGCGAGGATATGCGCCCCTATCAGCCGAGCTGGGGCAAGGACAGCGTCAATTTCGCGCTGCTCAATCGCGGCAAGAAGAGTCTGGCGCTCGATCTGAAGAACAAGGCCGATCTCGCCGTGCTGGATCCGCTGATCGCGCGCGCCGACATCGTGGTCGAACAATTCCGGCCGGGCGTGATGGCGCGGCTTGGCCTCGATTACGAGACCTTGTCCAAGCGGAATCCGCGTCTGATCTATTGCTCCATCACCGGCTACGGGCAGACCGGGCCGAAGCGGAGCGCAGCGGGGCACGACCTCAACTATATCGGCGACACCGGGTTGCTGGCGTTGTCGATGGGCGAGCTGTCGCATCCGGTGGTGCCGCCCGTGCTGATCGCGGATATTGCCGGCGGCGCTTATCCGGCCATGATGAACATCATGATGGCGCTGTTGCAGCGCCAGCGCACCGGCCGCGGCTGCTATCTCGACGTGGCGATGGCCGATAATCTGTTCCCGTTCATGTATTGGGCGATGGGCGACGGCCTTGCCGCCGGCCAATGGCCCGGCAACGGCACGGCGATGACGTGCGGTGGCACGCCGCGCTATCGGCTTTATACGACCGCGGATGATCAGGTGGTCGCGGCTGCGCCGATCGAACAGAAATTCTGGAATGAGTTCTGCGAGCTGATCGGGCTGGAGCAGGATCTGCGCGATGACACGCGCGACATGGACGCGACTACGCGGCGGATCATCGCCATCATCCGGTCGCAGCCGGCTGAGCATTGGCGCTCCCGCTTCGCCGGCCGCGATTGCTGCTGTTCGATTGTCGCGACGCTCCAGCACGCGATGCAGGATCCGCATTTCCGCGCACGCGGCCTGTTCGACCGCGTTCTGGTCAATGAAGAGGGCCAGCGTATGCCGGCCTTGCCGTTGCCGATCGTGTCGGAGTTTCGCGGTCCCGCCGAGGTTTCATCTTCCGCGCCGCCGCTCGGTGCGCATGATTCCGAGTTCAAGTCATGAAAGCTGTCGTCGTCAGAGAGTTCGCGCCGTTCGATCAGATTTCGGTCGGTGAACTGCCGGATCCCGTGCCCGAGAAAGGCGACGTCATCATCGACGTCAAAGCGGCGGAGCTGAATTATCCCGATATCCTGGTGATCTCGGGACAGTATCAGATCAAGCCGCAGCGTCCGTTCTCGCCCGGCAAGGCGGCGGCGGGTGTCATTGCCGCGGTGGGCGCGGGAGTGACCGGGTTGTCGGTCGGCGACCGCGTCAGCGCGCAGGTGGAATACGGTGCCTATGCGCAGAAGCTGCGTGCACCGGCGGTGAACGTGTACCGCATGCCTGATGGTGTCGATTTTATCAAAGGCGCCGCGCTCGGGCTTGTTTATCAGACCGCGCATTTTGCGCTGGTCGAGCGCGCGCGCCTGCAGAAGGGCGATGTCGTGCTGGTGCTCGGTGCGTCAGGCGGCATCGGCGTCGCCAGCCTGCAACTGGCGAAGGCGCTGGGGGCGTCCAAGGTGATTGCCGGCGTGCTCGGCGAAGCCAATGCCGAGGTTGCGCGCCGCTGCGGCGCCGACGCGGTGATCGATCTCGGCAGCGCCGATCTGCGTGATGGTCTGCGGGATGCCGTGCGAGCCGAAACCGGCGGACACGGCGCCGATGTGGTGATCGATCCGGTCGGCGGAGCCGCCAATGCCGCGGCGCTGCGCGCCATGGCCTGGCGCGGCCGGATGGTGATCATCGGTTTCGCGTCCGGCGAGATACCGGCCATCAAGGCGAACTATCTGCTGGTCAAGAATATCGAGGTGTCGGGCTTGCAGTGGTCCGATTATCGCGACCGCGATCCTGAATGGGTGCGGCGGGTTCAGGACGAGATCTTCGCGCTGCAGGTTGCCGGCAAGATCGATCCGCTGGTGAGCAGAACGTTCCCGTTGGAGCGTTTCCAGGAGCCGTTGGCCATGCTGCGGGACGGCGCGGCGCAGGGCAAGCTGATCCTACAGGTCTCTTAGTTTAAATCGGCGCGGCGTTTGACGCCGCGCCGGATCGTCGTGTCAGTCGACCTTGCGATATGACGATGCCCGATGAAAATCGGAGATCGGCAGATAGATCGCTTCCTGTGCGCCGACGGCAGCATTGCTCGGGCGCCACGAGCGCGGCAGTTCGTCGAGCGCCTCCACGCCGATGATCTCGGTGTGCTTGTCGAGGCCCGCGATCGTCATCCAGGTCATGTTCGGATGCACGAAGGCATAAGCCTTCTGCGCCTTCTCCGCGTCGTCCTTGCTCAGGCCGTCGAACGACACGACGTGCAGCGCGCCTTGCGGCGAGACCGCGAAGCTGTCCTCCACCAGGCCGCTGCCGGCGAATAGGTCGCGGCTCCAGTCGATGATATAGGGGCGCCACTCGAAGAAGCCCCAGTCGGACTTGTATTCGTGGGTGTTGAACGCCTCGGGCGATTCCAGAATCCAGAGCGCCAGATAGTTGCGGCCGGTGCCGTCCGAGCGGCGGAACCGCTGTGTGGAGCGGAAGTAGGGCTTCGACAGCATCTGGCCGAGTTTCGGCCCACTGTACCAGTCATTCCAGGGCTTCTCTTTGACAGGATCGGAGAAGTTGCAGCGGACAATATACGAGAACATGGCTTCCTGGTGAGGTCGGTGGTTGAGACGGAAATCGCTTCTGGCGATCTGGTGGCAAGTCCTATGCCAATCGGAAATTGACGGAGATTTTCCGACGGCGTCGGCCGGTTGTGCGCTTGAACGACATCCGGCGGCGGCCGCTGTTCTCGTCGGAGACAGCGCCGCCTAGAGGATCTGGTTGAGGAATTCGCGGGTGCGCGGATGGGAGGCATTGGCGAAGAATTCCGCCGGCGGCCCGTGTTCGACGATCTTGCCCTTGTCGGTGAAATAGACGTGATTGCCGACCTCGCGGGCGAAGCCCATTTCGTGGGTGACGAGCACGCAGGTCATGCCTTCTTCCGCTAGTTCGCGGATGGTCACGAGCACTTCCTTCACCGTCTCCGGATCGAGCGCGGCGGTGACCTCGTCGAACAGCATCACCTTGGGGTTCATCGCCAGCGAGCGGGCGATGGCGACGCGCTGCTGCTGGCCGCCGGACAGTTCGCCGGGGAAGGAATCTTCCTTGCCTTCGAGGCGGACTTTCTTCAGCAGCGCTCGTGCGCGCGTTTCGACGGCTGTCTTGTCCTGCTTGAGCACGTGGATCGGCGCCATCATCACGTTCTGCAGCGCGGTGCGATGCGGAAACAGATTGTATTGCTGGAACACCATGCCGACCTTGCGGCGCAGTGCCAGCTTGTCGAGCGAAGGCGTGTTGATTTCCTCGTTCTCGATCAGGATCGAGCCCTTGTCGATCGGCACCAGCGCGTTGATGCAGCGAAGCAGCGTCGATTTGCCGGACCCGGACGGTCCGATGATGCAGGCGACCTCGCCGCGCGCGATGTCCAGCGATACGCCCTGCAGCACCGGCACCAGGCCGAACGATTTGTGCACGTCGACGATGCGGACGATGGGGAGGGTGGAAGCGTCAGTCATGGTTCCCCGTTCAATGTTTGATCGCGTAGCGCCGCTCCAGCCGCAGCGTCCAGAGCGAGATCGGATAGGAGTAGACGAAGAACAGCGCCAGCAGGAACAGGTAGAACGGCGCGAGCAGTTCCGGCTGTCCCTCCGCGGAAATCGCCGAGCGGGTGATCGTCAGCCCTTCATGAACGCCGAGGATCGACGCGAGCGGCGTCGACATGATCATGATCGCGTAGACGTTCATCCACGGCGGCAGCATCTGCTTGAAGCACTGCGGGATGATGACGAGCCGCAGCGTGTCGCGCCGGGAGAAGGCCAGCGCTTCGGCCGCTTCCCATTGCGTGGTCGGTATCGACTGCAGGCCGCCGCGCACGATCTCCGAAACATAGGCCATCATCGAGAGCGAGAAGCCGAGAATGGCCTTCAGCCACGGCGGCAGCGCGATCACCAGACCGCCGAAGCGCAGTTCGAACGGCAGCAGGAACATGGCCATGAACAGCAGGATCAGCGTCGGTGTGTTGCGGAACATTTCGGTCGCGGCCCAGGCGGCGCGGCGTATCCAGGACACCTGCGAGACCTGGGCGATGCCGAGACCCACGCCGGCAACGGTGCCGATGCCCATGGCGATGAAGCTCATCAGCAGGTTGAGGCCGAAGCCGAGCAGAATGAGCGGCGCCCATTTCGCCAGCGTCTCAAGCGTGCCGGCGCTGGTGCCGGTCGCGGCGAATGCGCCGTAGAGCGGCACGCTGACGACGACGATGATCGACAGGATGAAGCCGACGGCCATCGCCGTACGCGCCAACCTGCTGCGCGGAACGCTGCTGCGGGCCGAGAGCGGGTGCCTATCTCCGACAGTGTGCTGTGTCATGCCTAGCGCCCCGCCGAATAGCCTGGAATCCGCAGGCGCTTCTCGAACCGGTGGATCGCGTACACCATGATGCTGACCAGCGTGACGTAGAACACCATGATCGTCACCATCATCTCCGGCACGTTGAGCTGGTCGCTCCAGATCTCGGATGACACATAGAGCACTTCCGGAACGGCGATGGCGTAGGCGAGCGATGTCGCCTTGACGAGACTGACCAGCGTATTGCCGAGCGCCGGCAGGCTGAAGCGGAATGCCAGCGGCAGAATGACGTAGAGATAAATCTGCCCCTTGCGATAGCCGAGCGCCTCGGCGGCCTGGACCATCGTGCGCGGCACCGACTCGATGCCGGCGCGGAAATTCTCGATGTTGAAGCTGCCGTAATAAACCGACAGTGAAATCGCAGCCCAGGTGAAATTGCTGAGCTGGAACGTGCCATAGGACGTCTTGAAGGTGAGCAGACCGCCGAGCACGAAGAAGAAAAAGAACAGCTGCACGAGCGGCGGCGTGTTGCGGAACAGCGCCACATAGCCGCGCACCATTGCATTGGTGACACGGAAGCGCGAACTGTGCAGCGCCGCGCCGACCACGCCGATGACAATGGACGCGACGATGCAGATCGCCGCCAGTTCGAGCGTCAGGACAATGCCTGCCAGAAACCGGCCGCGGTCATAAGCGTCATAAACGTAGGTGAAATTGATTCCGGAGGTGTCGTAGAGCCTCCGGAACCAGTCTTCGATCCCGAACATCGAACGGCGTCAGCGTGCGTATTTCTTGGCGGCTTCCTCGAGATATTCGTTCGCCGGAACGCCCCACTTCTTGTTCAATTCTTTCAGGTAGCCGGTGCGGTGCCAGTCGATGACGATCTCCGACAGCTTCTTGCCGAACGGGCTCTCGGCTTCGCCCTTGCGCACGCCGATCGAGTGATACTGGCGGTCTTCGCTCTTGAGCGGCACCGTGTAGCCGGCCCAGATCGGTTGCTCGGCCGCCATCTCCAGCAGCAGATCGTTGTAGACGAAGCCGACGCAGTTGCCGGCGCGCAGCGCCGCGTAGCCTTCCTCAATGGTCGGCAGCGACATCGCCGATGCGCCGTAGGTCCGTTCGATCCACTTGTTATAGACGCTGCCTTGCTGGCCGCAGACTTTCTTGCCGCGCAGCTCTTCCCAGGATTTCAGGTTGGCGCTCTTCGGCGCGAGGATATTGGTCGCCGCGGAATAATAGTGCGGCTGGATCATGTCGATCACGCGCCGGCGCTCCGGCGTGTCATACATGGTCGCGATCAGCATATCGACGCGGCCTTGCTCCAGGAACTGAATGCGGTTGGAACTCTGGACGACGACGGCTTCGAACTTCACGCCGAGACGATCGGCGACATTCTTGGCGAGGTCGATCTCCATGCCGATCGGGTTGCCCTGAGGGTCGAGATAACCCCACGGACGTGAGTCCGCTTTCACGCCGACCGACAGCACGCCCTTCTTCTTGACGGCGTCGAGTGTTTCCGCGTGAGCGGACAGCGCGAGAACACCAACCGCAATGGCCGACAAACCGAGTGTGAGTGCGCGACGCGAGATCATCTCTTTCCCCCTTAAGCGTGGCCCATTGAAGGTCAGGCCTTGATGTATACAGGATACTGTGTTCAAAAGGATTGGCAAGTTTGTCGACAATTGTCGACTGTCGTTATCGCGAGCGTCACGATTGCGAACATGTCGTCGATGGAGACGGTCACTGTGTGACCGGCGCATGGAAAAGCGTTCAAAAAGCACCTCCGATCTTCGCAGAGCAATTTCCGAGCCATGACGTCAGCCTCCACTGTTTCTGTTTCTTCTGTTTCCGCCGCTCGCGATCTGGCGTCGCACGACATCGTTGTGATCGGCGGCGGTCTGGCCGGTTTGTGTGCTGCGGTCCATGCGCAGGAACTCGGACTTCGCGTCGTTCTGATCGAGCAGGGCGACGGTGAGCGCTATCCGTGCAATTCGCGCTACTCCGGCGGAATCGTGCACATCGGTTTTCACGATCCGCATCGTCCGCCCGAGCAATTGATCGATGTCATCAACCGCGTCACCGGTGGCGATGTCGATCCGGACGTGGCCGAGGCGGTTGCGCGCGATGGGCGACGCTTGTTGCGCTGGCTGCAAAGTCACGGCACGCGCTTCATGCGCTTCAACTTCAAGGAAGGTTACAAGTGGAGCATGGCGCCGCCGCGCCGACGGCGGCCGGGCACTGACTGGGAAGGGCGCGGTCCCGATGTCACGCTGCGGCGGCTGATGGCGGTGTTCCTGCGGAACGGCGGCGCGTTGTCGCTGCGCACCAAGGCGCGCGATCTCATCGTTGAAGGCGGTCGCTGCACCGGCGTGATCGCCGATCGTGACGGGCAGGAAGTCGTGTTTCGCGGTCGCTTCGTGGTGATCGCCGACGGCGGCTTCCAATCGGACGCCGAACTGTTCCGCGCCAATATCGGTCCGCATTTCGAAGAAGTCTTCCAGCGTGGTGCGGCCAATGCGCATGGCGACGGCATCCGGATGGCGCAGAGGATCGGTGCGGGTTTGACGCGTTGCGATCGGTTCTATGGTCATCTGCTGCATCGGGATGCGCTGACCAATCCGAAATTGTGGCCGTATCCGCAGGCGGATGAGCTCGCGATTGCCGGCATTGTTGTCGATGCCAGCGGCAAGCGGCTGTTCGATGAAGGTGTCGGCGGCGTCGGTCTGGCCAATCTGCTGGCATCGCGACAGGACATCTCACCGGCGTTCGCCGTCTTCGATGCCAAGGTCTGGGACGGGCCGGGACGGACCGCTCGCATTCCCGCCAATCCGCTGATGACCAATGCCGGTGCAACGTTCTTCAGTGCGGATACTATTCGCGGGCTCGCCGAGCAGGCGAACATCGACGCCGACGGACTGGCGGAAACAGTGCGCACCTATACCGAGGCGCTGCTGCACAAGCGTGGCGCTGAACTGACGCCGCCGCGGCAACGCGGAGCGACGCCGCAACCGCTCGACAAGCCGGCCTATCGGGCGTTTCCGCTGTTGCCCGGCATCACTTATACGATGGGCGGATTGTTGATCGATGGCCACGGCGCGGTGTTGCGCGCCGACCGCACACCTATTCCTGGCCTGTTTGCTGCCGGTGCCGCGACGGGCGGACTGGAGGGCGGCAACTTTGGTTACGTCGGCGGCCTGATCAAGGCCGGCGTGTTCGTCCTGAGAGCTGCCGATCAAATTGCGGAACAGGGAAAGCTCATGGGCGCCTCGCGCGGCGCGGAGGAACGATGATGGATGCGATGAAGGATTATCCGACCCTCGGTTTGATCGTGCGTTACGGGAAGGTCGGCGGAACGGTGTTCGTGCTCGCGGCGGCGGTGATCGCCCTGTGGATCGCGTTGCCACTTGGCATCGTGCCGGCCGTGATCGTCGCCCTGCTGGTGGCGTTCGCCGGCGGCATCGTCGTCATGAGCTATGTCGAGATCGTGCGGCTGATCACGGAAATGCTGCTGCCGCAGTGACTTGCCTTGCCCGGACGACTGTGACCGGCATGTTCTTGGCGGAGACACAGCTGGTTTGACAGGCAAGTGTACCTGGTATTCTGTATCCAGTATCAGGCGGATATGGGCACTATGACCCGCCGCGCTGCCCAATACTGGAATTGCCGTGGACCTGACGCTCGCCACCCTGCCGACTCCTGCTCTGGTGCTCGACGACCACAAGATGGGCGCGAATATCGAGCGGATGCGGAGTGCGGTCCGCGCGCGAGGGGCGTCCTTCCGTCCGCATCTTAAAACCGCCAAATCGGTACCGATCGCGCGACGGCTGATGGACAGCCCGCGCGGCCCGGCCACGGTGTCGACCCTGCTCGAAGCGGAACAGTTCGCGGCGGCGGGTGTCACCGACATTATCTATGCAGTCGGGATCACGCCGGACAAGCTTCCGCGTGTTGCCGCGCTTCGGCAGCGCGGCGTCGATCTGTCGATTCTCGTCGACAGCCTCGATGCTGCACAAGCGGTTGCCGCCTACAGCCGCGCAAACGGCAATCCGATTCCTGCTTTTATCGAAATCGACAGCGACGGCCACCGCGCCGGTCTGAGCGTGCGCGAACTCGATCA
>JBQCFU010000320.1:0-5058 GCA_051958775.1 Pseudolabrys sp. | reverse complement strand
TGGACAGCGGCGAAAGCTTCAGCGCCGGCCGGCAACTGGGTCTCGACACCATTCGCGTAGATGTAGGTGTTGCGCTCTGCCAGCGGGCTCTCTTCGGCAGCAAGCGCCGGAAGGGCGAACG
This sequence comes from Pseudolabrys sp., assembly GCA_051958775.1. Lineage (GTDB taxonomy): Bacteria > Pseudomonadota > Alphaproteobacteria > Rhizobiales > Xanthobacteraceae > Pseudolabrys. The sequence continues at coordinate 4,937 of JBQCFU010000320.1, read as the reverse complement.
ACGCGGTCAGCGCCGAGGCGAACAGGATTTTCGCAAACGTCTTCATGTGCAGCTCCTCGTGTTGTCGTGCAGGTGTGATCTCCACACCGCTGAAGCTCTGTTCGCATGAAATCCGATCACGCAGGATCACAACGGAGCACGCCGCGCTCACGACTCTGCGACGCCACATCACGGCGCCGTCACGAACAAACGATCAGCGCGGATTGACGCGGCACGCGTTGCGTCACGCTCGCGCGCCTGCCTAGGTCGGCGAATGAGGAGAATGTTGCCGGCGGCGTGACGGCGACAGGATGTGCGTTCTTGTACCGCCGCCGCGCGTGGGCGATTTTCGCGTCCGAATGGCAACAGCTCTCCGAAATCAGTGGATGCGGTATGCAAAGGGGCAGGCTACCCGCTTGCGCTTTTCGTTCTGAATCGTCATTCAGTCATTCATGCCCTATCGCCAGACCGCCAATGTGCTGCGTCGTCTTGCCGAGCGCGAGGATTCGATCCTCGACGCGGCGCGCGATGCGGCGGCCGATGGCGGCATCCGCGCGGTGCAGATCGTGCCGGTGGCGCAGCGCGCCGGCATCGCCGCCGGCACGGTGTATCGCTATTTCCCCGCCAAGGCTGATCTCGTCGCGCAACTCGTCGCCACCGTCTCGGCGCGCGAAATCGCGGCGATGCGGGACGCCGCTACCGTCGCGCCGGGGCCGCTGTCGGCGCTGGCGGCGGTGATCGTCACATTCGCCATGCGCGCCAGCGCACAGCGCCGGCTCGCTTATGCACTGCTTGCCGAACCGGCGGACACCGAATTCGATGCGCCGCGCGGCGCCTATCGGCAGGCGATCGTGGCCGAACTGTCCGAGCGCATCACCGCCGCGGTGGCGGAGAATGTGCTGCCGGAGCAGGACGTGGCGCGTGCCGCGCCCGCGGTGGTCGGTGCGCTGATCGACGGACTGCTCGGCCCCGCCGCACGCGAAGTCGCGGACGATCCGGCGCAGGGCCGGGAAGCGGTGCAGGAGATGGCGCTGTTCGCGTTGCGCGCACTCGGCGTTGTCGATGCCCATGCGCGCGGCCTTGTCGCGCATGCGGCGATGCCGGCCGTGCCGTCCTGATCGTCACGCCGCCGCGTCGACGTTCAATCTGACGAGTTCGACCGAGGTATCGTCCGGATCGTCGCTGACGGCGAAGCCGAGTTCGCGGCACATCGCCAGCATGGTCACGTTCTCGCGCAGCACCTGCCCGTGCACGGTGTGGATGCCGCGTTGCCGTGCGGTCGCGATCATCCGCTGCATCAGCATCCAGCCAAGGCCCTGACCCTTGAGCCGCGATTGCACCATCACCGCGAATTCGCCGGCCAATTCTCCGGTTTTGCCGCCCGGATCGTTATGCAGCCGCACCACGCCGAGCATCTTGCCGGTCGCCTCGTCGAGCGCGATCAGGGCGAAGGCATGCGCCCGGTCGAACCGGGTCAACCGGTCGAGCAGCGCCTTGCTGAGCACCACGAGCGGCGCGAACATCCGCAGGCGGATGTCCTCCGGCGTCAGCGTGGCGACGAAGTCGGGATAAAGCGCCGCGTCGTCAGGACGCAGCGGACGGATCAGGACACGCGTGCCGTCCCGCAACACATCGCGATAGTCGGCGATCGGGGATGCGGCGCGCGCTGTCCTGTTCGTGGGGTCAACTCCCGCGGAAGATTACTTCTTGCTGCCGTCGGCCTTGAACTGGGCGAGATAGGCCCAGAGGTTCTTGGCCTCGTTCTCGTTCTTGATGCCGGCGAACACCATCTTGGTGCCGGGAATCTTGGCCTTCGGGTCCTTGATGTAGTCAAGGAACTGGGCCTCGTTCCAGGTGATGCCGGACTTCTTGTTGGCGTCCGAATAGTTGTAGTTCGGCGCCTCGCCGGAATGGCGGCCATCGAGGCCGTTCAGCTCAGGGCCGACCTTGTTCTTGGCATTTTCGCCGACCGCATGGCAGGGCAGGCACTTCTTGAACGAGTTTTCCCCAGCGGCGAGATCCTGCGCCGCGGCGAGACCCGCCGAACCCACTACCATTGCTATTGCCACTGCCATTGCCTTCATCGCACTTGCTCCTGAGAGAATAGGGATCGCCCCGCATATTCCATTTTCTGCACGGAATAACCAGTTGTACAATCTCTAATATAGTCGAGGTTGAATATGTCCGTTCGGATGCCTCCAGTCGACCAGGCCGTACTGGATCGGCGCGCGCAGATCGTCGCAGCGCTGCGCCAGATCGTGCCCGGCGAGGGTGTGATCGCCGCCGAGCGGGAAATGCGGCCGTTCGAATCCGACGGCCTCCCGGCCTACAAGCAACTGCCCATGGTCGTGGTTCTGCCGGAAACCACCCGGCAGGTCGCCGAAGTCCTGCGCTATTGCCACACCAACGGCATCAAGGTGGTGCCGCGCGGCGCGGGAACCTCGCTCTCGGGCGGGGCGCTGCCGCTGGCTGACGGCGTGCTGCTCGGCATGGCCAAGTTCAGCCGCGTGCGCGAGATCGACTTCGCCAACCGTGTCGCCGTGGTCGAGCCGGGCGTCACCAATCTCGCCGTCACCAAGGCGGTGGAGCACGAGGGCGGCTCTTACGCGCCCGATCCATCGTCGCAGCTCGCCTGCACCATCGGCGGCAACATCGCGGAAAATTCCGGCGGCGTGCATTGCCTGAAATACGGCATGACCACCAACAACGTGCTCGGCTGCGAGATCGTGCTGATGACCGGCGAGATCCTGCGTCTCGGCGGCAAGCATCTCGACGCCGGCGGCTACGATCTGCTCGGCGTCATCACCGGCTCCGAAGGGCTTTTGGGCGTCGTCACCGAAATCACCGTACGCATCCTGAAGAAGCCGGAGACCGCACGCGCGGTGTTGGTCGGCTTCACCACGTCGGAAGATGCCGGTGAATGCGTCGGCCGCATCATCGGCGCCGGCATCATCCCCGGCGGGATGGAGATGATGGATGCGCCGGCAATCCATGCTGTCGAGGAATTCGTCCACGCCGGTTATCCGCTCGATGTCGAGGCGCTTTTGATCGTCGAACTCGACGGGCCGCAGGCCGAAGTCGATGACCTGATCGGACGGGTCGAAAAGATCGCGCAGGACTGCCGCTCCACCGTCTGCAAGGTGTCGCAGTCGGAAGAAGAGCGGCTGCTGTTCTGGGCCGGACGCAAGGCGGCGTTCCCGGCGGTCGGCCGCATCTCGCCGGACTATTATTGCGTGGACGGCACGATCCCGCGTGGGCAGTTGCCGCTGGTGCTGCGCCGCATGCGCGAATTGTCGGAGCACTACGGCCTACGTGTCGCCAATGTGTTCCACGCCGGCGACGGTAATCTGCATCCGCTCATCCTCTACGATGCCAATGTGCCGGGCGAGCTCGACAAGACCGAGGAATTCGGCGCCGACATTCTCAAGCTCTGCGTCGAGGTCGGCGGCGTGCTCACCGGCGAACATGGCGTCGGCGTCGAGAAGCGCGATCTGATGCCGTCGATGTTTTCCGAGATCGATCTCGACGCGCAGCAGCGCATCAAATGCGCGTTCGACGACAAGGGCCTGCTCAATCCCGGCAAGGTGTTTCCGAAATTGCAGCGCTGCGCCGAACTCGGCCGTATGCACATTTCCGGCGGCAAGCTGCCGTTCCCCGACATTCCGCGGTTCTAGACATGGTCGATATCGTCAAACCCCGCGACGCGAAGGACGTCGAGGATGCCGTTCGCTTCGCCGTCTCCAACGGGACGGCGCTGGAGGTCATCGGCGCCGGCTCGAAGCGCGGCATCGGCCGTCCGCTGCAGACCGACATGACGCTCGATCTCTCCGGCCTGAACGGTATCGTGCTTTACGAGCCGGAAGAGCTGGTGCTCACGGCGCAAGCCGGCACGCCGCTCGCGGTGATCGAGGAGGCTGTGCGCGCCGCCAAGCAGGAACTGGCGTTTGAGCCGATCGACTATGCGCCGCTGTTCGGCGGCGAGGCGGGCGTTGGCACCATCGGCGGCGGCATCGCCGCCAATCTCTCGGGGCCGCGGCGTATCCGTCAGGGCGCGGCGCGTGATCATTTTCTCGGCGCCAAGGGCGTCACCGGCCGCGGCGAGACGGTGAAGACCGGCGGCCGCGTGGTGAAGAACGTCACCGGCTACGATCTCTGCAAGCTGCTCGCCGGATCATGGGGCACGCTCGCCGCGCTGACGGAAGTCACCATCAAGGTGCTGCCGCGCGCCGAGACGGAAGCGACCGTGGTGATCCACGGCCTCGACGACAAGGAGGCGACGCGCGCCATGGCCGCGGCGATGGGCTCGTCGTTCGACGTGTCCGGCGCGGCGCATCTGCCGGATCACATCGCTGCGCATTTCGACGGCTTGCCGGAAGAGGGCGCCTCGACCTGCCTGCGCATCGAAGGCTTTGCGGTGTCGGTGAAACATCGCCGCGAAACGCTGGCGGCGCTGCTTGCGCCGTTCGGCCGCATCAGTCTCGTCGATGCGGAATCGTCTCGCGCACTGTGGCGCAGCATCCGCGATGCCAAGCCGTTTGCGCACGGTCAGGGTCTGAAGCGTCCGCTGTGGCGCATTTCCACCGAGCCGATGCGCGGCGCGGAACTGGCCGATCTGCTCCCGCCTTCGGCGCAGATGTTCTACGACTGGGCCGGCGGCCTCGTCTGGGTCGGCATGCCGGTCGAGGACGAGCCCGATGCGGCGGCGATCCGCAGCGCGGTCGCGTCGATCGGCGGTCATGCAACGCTGGTGCGGGCCCCGGTCGCGGCGCGCGCGGCGAACGATGTGTTTCCGCCGCAGGATGCCGGACTCGCCGCGCTGTCGAAGCGCGTGAAGGACAGCTTCGATCCGAAGGGCGTGCTCAATCCCGGCCGCATGTGGGCGGGGATATGATCATGCGTGGAACGGTCGGTGCTTTGTCAGACCGCGCTTTTGACGACCATCGCGCCGGCGCCGAGCA
>JBQCFU010000319.1:0-3405 GCA_051958775.1 Pseudolabrys sp. | reverse complement strand
GGGAATGACGAAGCAGCCGCGCTCATGCAGCGCCCGGAAGGTTTTGCGTTTGTCGGCAATGGTTGGCGCATGATTTGGCATGGCAATCCCCGGTGATCCCGGCACGCTAGACGGTTCTCCGAGGCGGTTCCACCGGTCCGTTTCGCGCAGGCGGCATGCGTCTCCGCGGTGCGGGACATAAAATTTTCGAAAAGCGGAATGGATCGGGTGTCCTGCGTTGTTCTTCCGGACAGGTGACAAAGGAGGCTGTCATGAAGACAACCATGTCCCGGCTCGGACCGGTGCTTTCGGCGGTGGCTTTGATCCCGGTGCTGATCCTGGCGTCCTGGCCGGCTGATGCCGCCGCGCGGCGTAAGCCGCATCGCGGTATGCACCAATACAACGCCGCTCCATCCACCCCGGCGCGCTATCACGACGACCGGCTGTTCATGCGCGGTCCGATCACGTTCGGCGGCAAATATCTCGGCGACGATCCCGATCCGTTCATCCGGCAGATGTTGTTGCGGGATCCGGGCGCGGTGTTCGGTGGCGAGAACTGATGACGATTGCTTTCGCCTGCCGGTCGGCGCTATAGCCCGGTGAACCACCGGGCAGCGCTTGCGCATGTTGGGACAGCTTGCTTTATCCGCCGGCGTCAGTCTGCTGGCTTTCACCATGCACGCGGTAATGACCGCCGGCGTCGTGGTCGTCACCAACAGGATTGCCCGCCGTACCGATCACTTGCACGTGGTCGGTCGGCTGATTCCACTGCTGACCGTGACTATGGTTGCGCTGATGATCGCCCATGTGCTGGAGATCGCGCTGTGGGCGGCGTTCTATGGCTTTGCCGGGATCATTGCGCCGAACGTCAACTCCTTTGAGTTCGCGTTCGAGAACTACACTGCGCTCGGTTATGGCGACGCTGTGCCGGGAACCGGCCAGCGGCTGATCGGCCCGGTCACGTCCCTGAACGGTTTGCTCCTGATCGGCTGGTCGGTGGCGATCATTTTCGAAGTGATGCGCATGGCCGAGGTGCAGTTCGAGAAGCGCCCCAGGCTCGGCGGCCGACGCAAACGGCGGCGTTGACGCAATCCCGTCCGGTTCGGTTAAGCTCCGCCGTCTCGCCGACGGAGCCTGTCATGCTGAAAACCATCGCCGCGTTCGACCGTATCGGAGAGGAGAACGCCTTTGCCGTACTGGCGCGCGCCAATGCGCTAGCCGCGCAGGGACGCGACATCATCAATCTCGGCATCGGCCAGCCGGATTTTCGCACGCCGGATTTCATCGTCGAGGCGGCGATCAAGGCGCTGCGCGACGGGCATCATGGCTATACGCCGGCGACCGGCATCCTGGTGCTGCGCGAGGCGGTGGCCGCCGATCTGCATAAGCGGTTCGCGGTCGAGGTCTCGCCGGACAGCGTAATGATCATGCCCGGCGGCAAGCCGACCATGTTCATGGCGATCCTGATGTTCGGCGAGCCGGGCGCGGAAATTCTCTATCCCGATCCGGGATTCCCGATCTACCGCTCGATGATCGAGTTCACTGGGGCGACGCCGGTGCCAGTGCCGATCCGCGAGGAGAATGGTTTTGCGTTTTCAGCGGAAGAGACGCTGTCGCTGATCACGACGAAGACGCGGCTGCTGATCCTCAACTCGCCGGCCAATCCCACCGGTGGCGTGACGCCGAAGGTGGAGATCGACAAGCTCGTCGCCGGTCTCGAGAAATGGCCCGATGTCTGCGTGATGTCGGACGAGATCTACGACCATATGACCTATGACGGCGAGCGGCACGTCACGTTGCTTTCGTATTCGTCGATCCGCGACCGGCTGATCCTGCTCAACGGCTGGTCGAAGACCTATGCGATGACCGGCTGGCGGCTCGGCTACGCGGTGTTTCCGGGCAAGCTCTACGACTATGCGCGCAAGCTCGCGGTCAATCTGCACTCCTGCGTCAATGCCTCGGCGCAATATGCGGGGCTGGCGGCGCTGCAAGGTCCGCAGGATGCGGTCGCGCGCATGATCGCCGAGTTCGATGTGCGGCGGAAACTGGTGGTCGAAGGCTTGAACACGCTGCCGGGCGTTTCATGCATCACGCCGAAAGGCGCGTTCTATGCGTTTCCGAACATCAGCCGTACCGGTTGGAAGGCGAAGGCGCTCGCCTCGGCGCTGCTCGACGAGACCGGTGTTGCGGTGATCGGTGGGCCGGATTTCGGCATTCTCGGCGAGGGCTATCTGCGGCTGTCCTACGCCAACTCCGCCGACAATATCCGCAAGGCGCTTGAGCGGATGCGCGACTTCCTGTCGAGCCGCAAAGCGGCGTGATCCGGCGTCGCGATCTTTAGCGCGGCAGAAACCGCGGCCGGTCTTTCGGCTCCGATCCGCCGTCCGATTTTCCCGCGTCGGTTTCGTCCGCCGGCGGGCCCGGCTCGTCCTCGCGCACCGGCGATGGCGGCGCCGGTGGTGTGCTCGGTGCCATTTCGTAGATCACGCGTGCCGGGCCGGGTTTCGGGATCTTCACGCCCTTGCCGGCAAGCTGGTCCCATAGCGCCAGCAGCACGTCGCTCTTCACATTGGTGATGCCGCCGGCCGGATCGCGAATCCAGAACCACATTTCGTATTCGATCGAGGTCGAACCGAACGAGGTCAGCATGCAGACCGGGCTCGGCTTCTTGACCACGCGCTCGACACTCAGCGCCGCTTCGACTGCGGCGCTCTGCGCCTCGTGCGGATCGCTGTCATAGGTCGAGTTGAAGGTCACCGACAGGCGCACGAGATCGCTGGAATAGGTCCAGTTGGCGACGCGCTGGGTGATGAAGTCCTCGTTCGGGATCAGATATTCGCGGCCGTCGCGCGTATCGACCGAGGTATAGCGTGCGCCCATATTGCTGACGCGGCCGAAATGCTCGCCGACCGAGATGATGTCGCCGGGCTTCACCGATTTGTCGGCGAGCAGGATGATGCCGCTGACCAGGTTCGACACGATCTTCTGCAGGCCAAAGCCGAGACCGACGCCGACCGCGCCGGAGAACAGCGCCAGCACCGAGAGGTCGATGCCCATCGAACTCAGCACGATGACGACGGTCAGCGTCATCAGCGAGATGCGGATCAGCTTGCCGATCAGCACCTGGATCGAGGGCGTCAGGTCGGAGAAGTGTTGCAGTCGCCGGTCGAGGAAATTGCTGATGGCGTTGCTCGCCCACAGCGCGACCGCCAGCAGCGCGGTCGTCTTCACCACCAGCAGCGGTGTGATACGCAGGCCGCCGACCACGATCGCCATGGAATCGAGGCTGCTCGTCACCGGATCGAGCAGCCGCAGGATGCTCAGCGCGGCGATCGTCCAGGCGGACACGGCGACGACGCGGTTGACGAACTGATTGTGAATGACGCTGGCGAGGATGTTGATGGCCACCCAGGCGGTGGTCAGGCC
>JBQCFU010000318.1:0-5143 GCA_051958775.1 Pseudolabrys sp. | reverse complement strand
GATCGAGGCGCCGATCACCGGACGTAGTGCTTCGGCTTCTTCCGCAGAACAGACGATGCCATGGATGCCGAGATCGCGTGCCTGTTTCGCGCGCAGCAGCACCGTCTCGCGCACGCCGTTCCTGTACCCGGCGACGGCGAGATCGTTGTCGTCGTAGGAGGTGAGCACAGTGACGGCGAGGATCTTCAGGTCCGAGCCGCGCGCCGCCTCGACCGCCGCCTGCATGGTCTGCGGATAGGCATGCACGGTGAGAAAGGTTGCGCCGAGCCTGGCGATGTTCTCTACGCCTTTGGCGACCGTATTGCCGATGTCGTGCAGCTTGAGATCGATGAACACCTGGTGGCGTGCCGCGATCAGGGAGCGCGCAAAATCCAGCCCACCGGCAAAGGCGAGCTGATAGCCGACTTTGTAGAAGCACGCGGCAACGCCGATGCGATCAACTGTCGCTTCGGCCTGCGCCACCGTCGGCACGTCGAGTGCAATGATCAGTCGGTCCCGGGCATCCACGTCTCGTCACTCCTTCGTGTCAATGCGTGTTCAAGTCAGCGCTTGCGCGACGGCGATCAGCCGTTGCACGGCGGTCTTCAGCGCCTTCATGGCGCGCGGATCGATCAGCTCGTCCATGTCGTTGAACGCCTTGTCGGCATGCGGCACGGAAATGTGTTCGGGGAGAACCAGCGCGCCGCAGCCGACCGCCAGAATCTGACGCAGCGCGAGCAGCGAGCGCTGGCCGCCATAAGGCCCCGGCGAGGCCGAGCCGAACGCGAACACACGATCGCGATAGGCGGCGAGCGGCGCTTCATCGCGCTCGCGCACCCGCGACACCCAATCGACCGCATTCTTCAGAAGCGGCGTCACCGACGCGTTGTATTCCGGGCTGACAATGAAGATGCCCTGATGCGCCATGAACATGCGCTTGAGCTTCACGGCGTTTTCAGGAAAGCCGGAATTCACCTCGAGATTGTTGTCATAGATCGGCAGCGGGTAATCCTGCAGCGAGATGTGGGTGACATCCGCCTCCGCCAGCGTGAATTCCTTCACCGCCAGCGCCGCGAGCCGCGCATTGAACGAGCCTGTGCGGATCGATCCGGCAAAGACCAGGATTTTCGTTTCGGGCATGATCACCTCGCGCGTGCTCCTAGCATACTGCACGCCAACGCCCAGCCCGTCATGCCCGGCTTTTTGCGAGCCGGCGGTCCTGTGGGGGAAGAGGGAGAGAAGCCGCTCAGCGGCCGCGATAGACCCAGACGCGGGCCGGCGGCACATTGGCCCAGACCAGGTCGGACGCATGCACGGTGATGCTGCTCGTCGCTTTCGGGATCGGCGTCACCATGGCGTAGGTGAACTGCACGAACGGCGCCTGCGGTCCGAGCAGATGCATCGCATCGGCGATCAGCCGCACACGGGTGCGCAGCGGCTTGGTCATCAGCGGCAGGCTCGACACCAGCGCCGCGGCCGGTTCCTTCATCAGCGACGACAGCAGCGGACGCAGCCGATAGGCGTCGCCCTGAACCACGGTCGCTTCCGGATAGCGCGTGCGCAGCAGCCGGCAGAAGGTCGGATTGAATTCAACAAGCACGAGACGGCGCGGCTCGACACCGTGGCGCACCAGCGCCTCGGTCACCGGACCGGTGCCGGGACCGAGTTCGATCACCGGGCCGTTCTGGGTCGGATCGACATAGCGCGCCATGGTCCGCGCAAGGATGCGGCCGGACGGCATCACCGCGCCGGTGGCCAGCGGCTTCTCGATCCAGGATTTCAGGAAATGCACCTCGTCGTCGAAGCGCAGCACCTTGTCCAAGCGAAAGCCCTTTTTCTCGACACGGGCAGCAACGGGGTGCAGGGGCATCGAACTGACTGGTACGAGGGACGCGGCGGAGCATGCCGCTGACTGTTCAGGGGTACTGCGGCGTCCTGACAGGGTCAAGGCCGCGCCGTCACTTGTCTGCTGCGCGCTGTCCGAGGCCATCCAGGAACTCCTTGACCTTGCTCAGGAATCCAGTTGATTCGGGCTGCGTCGTATCGGATGACAATTGGTCGAACTCAGCCAGCAACTCGCGCTGGCGCTTGGTCAGGTTCTGCGGCGTTTCAACCACGACTTGCACATAGAGGTCGCCGTTACGCTTGGAACGGAGCACCGGCATGCCGCGTCCGGACAGACGCAGCCGCACTCCGCTCTGGGTTCCGGCGGCGACTTTCACCGTCGCATCGCTGCCGTCGATCGCCGGCACCTCGATCGAACCGCCGAGCGCCGCCGTCACCATGGAGATCGGGACGCGGCAATGCAGGTCGGCGCCGTCACGCTGGAAGAACGGATGCGCGGCCACCGAGAGGAAAATGTAGAGATCGCCCGACGGTCCGCCGCGCGTGCCGGCTTCGCCTTCACCGGCAAGACGAATGCGCGTGCCATCCTCAACACCCGCCGGAATATTCACCGACAGCGTACGCTCGCGCGTGACACGACCTGCGCCCGAGCAGTTCGGGCACGGATTGTCGATCACCTGGCCGCGGCCCTGACATGCCGTGCAGGTGCGCTCGAGCGTGAAGAACCCTTGCGCATGGCGCACGGTGCCTTGTCCGTTGCAATGCGGACAGGTGCGCGGCTTGGTGCCGGCTTTGGCGCCGGTGCCTGAACACGTCTCGCACGTCACCGACGTCGGAATGCGCACCTGCGCCGTCTTGCCGATGAACGCATCGTCGAGCGTGATCTCCATGTTGTAGCGGAGATCGGAGCCGCGCTCGCGACCGGAAGAACGGGCGCCACGACGGCCGCCGCCCATGCCGAACAGATCTTCAAAGATATCGGAGAAGGTCGAACCGAAATCCGCGCCGAAGCCGGCGCCGCCCATTCCACCGCCCATGCCGCCCTGCTCGAACGCCGCATGACCGAAGCGATCGTAAGCAGCACGCTTGTCGGCATCCTTCAGCACTTCATACGCTTCGTTGCACTCCTTGAAGCGAACCTCGCAATCCTTGTCGCCGGGATTGCGGTCAGGATGGTGCTGCATCGCCGCCTTGCGGAAGGCGGTCTTCAGTTCGACTTCGGTGCAGGTGCGCGTCACACCGAGCACCTCGTAGTAATCGCGCTTCGACATTACCGCCCCGCTCCGGCTTTAGCAGCCGCCGTCAGCGCTGCGTCTGATTCTGATGTCCACCCTGCCCGGAAAAGATGCACCCCCGGGAAAACCCCGGGGGTGGCGATCGTCGTGGCAGTCAGCGGATGCACGGCTGCGCCTGTGCTGCTTACGCCGACTTCTTGTCGTTCTTGTCGTCGACCTCGGTGAACTCCGCGTCGACGACATCGCCCTTGGCAGCCTGACCGGCCGCGGCATCGCCTTCGGCGGCGCCGGCTTCCGACTGCTGCTTGTACATCGCCTCGCCGAGCTTCATCGACGCCTGCGCCAGCGTGTTGGTCTTCTGCGCGATGGCCTCGGCGTCGTCGCCCTTGAGCGCTTCCTTCAGGTCAGCGATGGCATTCTCGATCGCCGAGCGATCGCCGTCGCCGATCTTCGAGCCGTGCTCGGAGAGCGCCTTCTCGGTCGAGTGGATGAGCGCCTCGCCGTGGTTCTTGGCTTCCACCGCGGCCTTGCGCTTCTTGTCCTCGTCGGCATGCGCCTCCGCGTCCTTGACCATCTTCTCGATGTCGGCTTCCGACAGACCGCCGGATGCCTGGATGCGGATTTGCTGTTCCTTGCCGGTACCCTTGTCCTTGGCGTGAACGTTGACGATGCCGTTGGCGTCGATATCGAACGCGACTTCGATCTGCGGCACGCCACGCGGTGCCGGCGGAATGCCAACCAGATCAAACTGGCCGAGCATCTTGTTGTCAGCCGCCATTTCACGTTCGCCCTGGAACACGCGGATGGTCACCGCGCTCTGGCTGTCCTCAGCCGTCGAGAACACCTGGCTCTTCTTGGTCGGGATCGTCGTGTTGCGATCGATCAACCGGGTGAACACGCCACCCAGCGTTTCGATGCCGAGCGACAGCGGCGTCACGTCGAGCAGCAGCACGTCCTTGACGTCGCCGGCGAGAACGCCCGCCTGGATCGCGGCGCCGACGGCGACCACTTCGTCCGGGTTGACGCCCTTGTGCGGCTCCTTGCCGAACAACTGCTTCACGACTTCCTGGACCTTCGGCATACGCGTCATGCCGCCGACCAGCACCACTTCGCTGATCTCGGCCGCGGTCACGCCGGCGTCCTTGAGCGCCTGCTTGCAAGGGTCCATGGTCTTCTGAACGAGATCGTCGACCAGCGCTTCGAACTTGGCGCGGGTGAGTTTCATCGTCAGATGCTTCGGGCCCGACGCATCAGCAGTGATGAACGGCAGGTTGATTTCGGTCTGCGTCGTCGACGACAGCTCGATCTTCGCCTTCTCGGCGGCTTCCTTCAGCCGCTGCAGCGCGAGCTTGTCCTTGCGCAGGTCGATGCCCTGCTCCTTCTTGAACTCGTCGGCGAGATAGCTGACGAGCCGCATGTCGAAGTCTTCGCCGCCCAGGAACGTGTCACCGTTCGTGGACTTCACTTCGAACACACCGTCGCCGATCTCGAGGATCGAGATATCGAAGGTGCCGCCGCCGAGATCGTAGACGGCGATGACGCCCTGCTTCGCCTTGTCGAGACCATAGGCGAGCGCCGCTGCGGTCGGCTCGTTGATGATGCGCAGGACTTCAAGGCCGGCAATCTTGCCGGCGTCCTTGGTCGCCTGACGCTGCGCGTCGTTGAAATATGCGGGAACGGTGATGACCGCCTGATCGACCTTGGTGCCGAGATTGGCTTCCGCGGTCTCTTTCATCTTCTGCAGGATGAAGGCGGAGATCTGCGACGGCGAATAGGTTTCGCCGTGAGCTTCGACCCACGCGTCGCCATTGCCGGCTTTCGCGATCTTATACGGGACGAGCTTCTTGTCCTTCTCGACCATCGGGTCGTCGTAGCGGCGACCCATCAGGCGCTTCACGGCAAACAGCGTACCTTCGGGATTGGTCACGGCCTGGCGCTTGGCGGGCTGCCCGACGAGCCGCTCACCATCATCGCTAAAGGCGACGATCGACGGGGTCGTCCGCATACCCTCTGCATTCTCGATGACTTTGGATGTCTTGCCATCCATTACGGCGACACACGAATTCGGGGTGCCGAGATCGATC
>JBQCFU010000317.1:0-5715 GCA_051958775.1 Pseudolabrys sp. | reverse complement strand
CGCTCGCGCTGGCGCGGCAGCGGAATTATGCCAAGATGGTGGCGATCCTCGAAGCCGCCGAAGCCAAATGAATGTCCTGATCGTCTACGCGCATCCCGAGCCGACCTCGTTCACCGGCGCCATGAAGGATGCGGCCGTGCGCGTGCTGCGCGCGGCGGGCCATCAGGTCGCGGTATCCGATCTCTATGCCGACGGTTTCAATCCGGTCGGCGATCGCCACGACTTCAAGACCACGGCGGACACCAGCCGCTTTCATTATCAGAACGAGCAGACCCACGCCGCCAAGGAAAACGGCTTCGCCGACGATGTGGCGCGCGAGCAGGCCCGCCTCCTCGACACCGATCTGCTGATCGTCCTGTTTCCGATCTGGTGGGGCGGCCTGCCGGCGGTCCTCAAAGGCTGGTTCGACCGTGTGTTCGCCTATGGAGTCGCCTATGCCGATGGCAAGCGGTTCGATCAGGGGCTGTTTCGCGGCCGCCGCGGTCTGATGGGGCTGGTCACCGGCGGCACGACCGAACGCTACTCGGCGGACGGCGTCTACGGCGAGATGGACGTGGTGCTGCATTCGGTGAAGCGCAGCATCCTGGAATATATCGGCCTCGAAGTCCTGCCGCCGTTCGTCGCCTACGCCGCGCCCCGCGTCGATGCGGAGGAACGCGCGCGCTACCTCGACGCGTGGGAGCAGCGCGTGCTGGATGCGGTCAGCGATCCGGCATGGCAGGAGAAAGTGCGTGCGCTCGGCCCGGTTGCGCGGGTGGTCGACAGCGGCGCCGGCTGGACGCAGAAACGCTAATTACGCGGGGCGTCGCGCCAGCGACAGCCAGATCCCGCCGCCGATCAAAGCAAGACTCGACAACCGGCCGAGCAATTTCACCCGCGCCGGGGCGAGGAAGAACGCGCGGCCGGCACTGGCGGTGATGCCCCACAGCGCATCGGTCACGCCGGCCATCAGCACCGCGACCGTGCACATCACGAACAACTGCCGTTCCACCGGCAGCGTCGGATCGATGAACTGCGGCAGGAACGCCGTGAAGAATGCGATGGTCTTCGGATTCGAGATCGCAACCAGCATGCCGCGCGTGAAATAGACGCCACGACGCGGCGCCTGCTGCGCCGGCGGCGCACCGGCATGCCGCCACGCCTGAATGCCGAGCCAGATGAGATAGGCCGCGCCGGCCCAGCGCAGGATTTCGAACAGGATCGCGGCATAGCGCACGACGACGCTCAGGCCGGCGGCGATGCCGCCGATCAGGATCGCATTGCCGAGCATGGTGCCAGCGACGGTGATCAGCGCCGGCCGCGCGCCGTCACGCGCGCCGGTGGCGATCACCAGCGTCACGATCGGTCCGGGCGTGAGCATCAGCAGCAGCGTGATGAACAGGAACGCGCCGAACAGTTCGACATTCATGACGCGCTACTCGCCATCCTCTTCGGAGATGCGCTCGACCGACACCACCTTCTCGTCGTCGGCGGTGTCGAACACGATCACGCCCTGCGTCGAGCGGCCGGCGATGCGGATGCCGGTGACCGGCGTGCGGATCAGCTTGCCGCCGTCGGTGACCAGCATGATCTGGTCGCTCTCTTCCACCGGGAAGCAGGCGACCAGCGGGCCGGTCTTCTCGCGCAAGGTCTTCTTGCCCTTCGGCCCTTCCACCACCGACATCGCGGTGATGCCTTTGCCGCCGCGGCTGGTGATCCGGTATTCGTAGGACGACGAGCGTTTGCCGTAGCCGCGCTCGGAGAGCGTCAGCACCAACTGCTCGGCCGCCGACATCTCGACATAGCGCTGCTCGCCGAGATCGATCGCACCCGCGGCCTCCTCCTCGGCGTCCTCTTCCTCCGCGACATCTTCTTCGGTGCCGCGGCGCACTGCATTGGCGCGCTTGAGATAGGCGGCGCGTTCCTCGGCATTGGCATCGACGTGCCGGAGGATCGACATGGAGATGACCTTGTCGTCGGTCGCCAGCGTGATGCCGCGCACGCCGATCGACGAGCGGCCCTGGAACACGCGCACGTCGGTGACCGGGAAGCGGATGCACTGGCCGAGCGCGGTCGTGAGCAGCACGTCGTCGCTCTCGGTGCAGATATTGACGTCGAGGATCGCCTCGCCATCCGGCAGCTTCATCGCGATGATGCCGGACGGACGCACATCGGCGAAATCCGACAGCTTGTTGCGGCGGACGGTGCCCTTGGTCGTCGACAGCATGACGTCGAGCGTCGCCCAGCTCGCCTCGTCCTCGGGCAGCGGCATGATCGTGGTGATCAGCTCGCCCGGATCGAGCGGCAAAATGTTGATCAGCGCCTTGCCGCGCGCCTGCGGCGCCGCGAGCGGCAGCCGCCAGACCTTCTGCTTGTAGACGCGCCCGGCCGACGAGAAGAACAGCACCGGCGCATGCGTCGAGGCGACGAACAGCCGCGACACGAAATCCTCGTCGCGGGTCTGCATGCCGGCGCGGCCCTTGCCGCCGCGGCGCTGCGCCCGATAGGTCGAGAGCGGCACGCGCTTGATGTAGCCCTGATGCGAGACGGTGACGACCATCTCCTCGCGCTGGATCAGGTCTTCGTCGTCGACGGTGTCCTGTGCTTCGGCGATCTCGGTGCGGCGCGGCGTCGCGAACTGGGTCTTCACCGCCGCCATCTCATCCTTGATCATCGTCAGGATGCGCGTGCGCGACCGCAGGATGTCGAGATAGTCGGCGATCTCGGCGGCGAGCTTGTCGAGTTCGTCCTTGATCTCGTCGCGGCCCAGAGCCGTGAGGCGCTGCAGGCGCAGATCGAGGATCGCCTTGGCCTGCTCGGCCGAGAGCCGGATGGTGCCGTCGGCCGACAGCGCGTGACGCGGATCGTCGATCAGCGTCACCATCGCCGCCATGTCCTTGGCCGGCCAGTCTCGGGCCATCAACAGCTCGCGCGCCTCGCCGGCGTCCTTCGAACCGCGGATGAGCTTGATCACCTCATCGATATTGGCCACCGCAATGGCGAGACCGACCAAGATATGCGCGCGGTCGCGTGCCTTGCCGAGCAGGAACTTCGTGCGCCGCGAGATCACTTCTTCACGGAACGCGATGAACGCCGCCAGCATGTCGCGCAGCGTCATCACCTTCGGCCGGCCGCCGTCGAGCGCCACGGTGTTGACGCCGAAGCTCGATTGCAGCGGCGTGTAGCGGTAGAGCTGGTTTAGCACCACGTCGCGTTCGGCATCGCGCTTGAGCTCGATGACGACGCGATAGCCGTCGCGGTCGCTCTCGTCGCGCAGATCGGAGATGCCGTCGATCTTCTTCTCGCGCACCAGTTCGGCGATGCGCTCGACCATCGACGCCGTGTTCACCTGATACGGAATCTCGGTGACGACGATGGCCTCGCGCTCCTTGCGCAAGGTCTCGAACGCGACGCGGCCGCGCATGATGATCGAGCCGCGACCAGTCGCGTAGGCCGAATGGATGCCGGCACGGCCGAGAATGAGGCCGCCGGTCGGGAAATCCGGCCCCGGCATGATCTCGAGCAACTCCGCGAGCGTAACCTCCGGGTTGTCGATCATCGCCGTGCAGGCGTCGATCACCTCACCGAGATTGTGCGGCGGAATATTGGTGGCCATGCCGACGGCGATGCCGCCCGCGCCATTGACCAGCAGGTTCGGGAACCGCGCCGGCAGGACCGTCGGTTCCTGCTCGTTGCCGTCATAGTTGTCCTGGAAATCGACGGTGTCCTTGTCGATATCCTCGAGCAGCGCCATCGCCGGCTTGGCGAGACGGCACTCGGTATAACGCATCGCCGCCGCGGGATCGCCGTCGACCGAGCCGAAATTGCCCTGCCCGTCGATCAGCATCAGGCGCATGGAGAAATCCTGCGCCATGCGCACCAGCGCGTCATAGATCGCCTGATCGCCGTGCGGATGATATTTACCCATCACGTCGCCGACGACGCGCGCCGATTTCACATACTTACGGTCAGGGTAATGACCGTTCTCGTTCATCGAGTGCAGGATGCGGCGGTGAACCGGCTTGAGGCCGTCGCGCACATCCGGCAGCGCACGCGACACGATCACGCTCATGGCGTAATCGAGATAGCTGCGCTTCATCTCATCGGTGATGGAGACAGGCCGCACGTCGGAGGCGGGCTGATCCCCCGATTTCGGATCGTCGGTATCGGACAAAGGCTAAAACCTTAGGGCTAAAAACCTCGAGGGCGGACCGGTAGAATCCGGTCTGATTTTCGATGTTTTTTCTAGCCGATTCATATCCCGGAAGCCACTGGAAAGGTGCGGTTTTCGAGGCAAAATCGCGCTTTTATTTCAATGGCTTATGCGGCATTTCTGTCGGCGGCGCGCAGCCGCCGCGAAACCTCGTTATGGTGCGGCAAAAGCGCGTTGTCAGAAGCTTCCGAAGAAGGTTTTTCGGTTCGCATGTTTTCGGCCTTCCCGCTCGATTATCTGGTCGCCGCCACCGTCACGTTGGTGGTGGTGATGGACCCGTTTGGGCTGGTGCCGATCTTCCTCGCCGTCACCCAGAGCATCCCGAAAGCGGCGCGGCAGCAGGTGGCGCTGCGCGCCGCGGTGCTGGCCGCCATCATCCTCGCCGGCGCGGCGCTGATCGGCGACTGGCTGCTGCGCGCGCTGTCGATCTCGCTGCCGGCGTTCCGCATCGCTGGCGGCCTGCTGCTGTTCTCCATCGCCTCGGAGATGGTGTTCGGCGTGCGCATCCGGCGTCAGTCGGAAGACGCGGAAAAAGCCATCGACGAGGAAGTGCGCAATATCTCCGCCTTCCCGCTCGCTATCCCGCTGATGGCCGGTCCCGGCGCGATCACCGCGACGGTGCTGCTATCCGGCCGCGCCGCCAGCGAACCGATGCTGCTCGCCTTGCTGCTCGGCGTGATCGTACTCGTCTGCCTGTTGTGCTTCGTGCTGTTCATCGCCGCCGAGCGGATCCGGACGGTCATGGGCGGTACCGCCAATGTGGTGCTGGAGCGGCTGCTCGGCGTGCTGCTGGCGGCGCTCGCGGTGCAATTCGTCGTCGACGGCGCGAAAGCGATCTGGGGCTGACGGCCACAGATCGGCTCTTGCGGCAGCTTTCGAACGGTGCGATCCGGAGAACCTGATGAGCGATGCATTACCCGGATTTTTTCAGGGCACCGGCATGCCGGACGCCGCGTGGTGGGAAGCGCTGTGGCCTGATCCGGCTGCGGTACTTTCGGCCTCCGGTCTGACCGACGGCGCGAACGCCATCGACCTGTGCGCCGGCGACGGCTGGTTCACGCTGCCCATGGCCAAGCGCTCCCGCCATGTGCTCGCCATTGATCTCGATCCGGCGATGCTAGATCTGGCGCGGCAGCGCCTCGCCGCGGACGGCATCGCCAATTGTGATTTTCACGCGGCCGACGCCGCAGCCGTCCGTGAATTGTCGGGCGAACCGGCCAGCTTCGTGTTTCTCGCCAATGTCTTTCACGGCGTGCCGGACCGCACCGGCCTTGTAGGCGCCATCCGCGATGTCCTGGCGCCGGGCGGCGTGCTCGCCGTCGTCAACTGGCACCCGCGCCCGCGCGAAGAAACCGTTGTGCTCGGCCAGCCGCGCGGCCCCCGGACCGAGCTCCGCATGTCGCCGCAACAGACCATCGCCGCTGTCGAGGCCGGCGTTCTTTCGTTGCTGCGTGTCGTCGACCTGCCGCCCTATCACTACGCGGCATTGTTTCAGCGGACATCCTCCTGACATCGATCATCGG
>JBQCFU010000316.1:0-2768 GCA_051958775.1 Pseudolabrys sp. | reverse complement strand
GCAGATCTCGCGCAGCCGCTTGAGATAACCCTTCGGCGAGGCGAGCACGCCGGTCGAACCCGCCATCGGCTCGACGATCACGGCGGCGATGGTCGAGGCGTCATGCAGCGCAACGATGCGCTCGAGATCGTCGGCGAGATGCGCGCCCCACTCCGGCTCGCCGCGGCTGAACGCCTGCTGCTCGCGGTTATAGGTGTTCGGCAAATGATCGACGCCGGCCAGCAGCGAACCGAAGAACTTGCGGTTGGAGACGATGCCGCCGACCGAGATGCCGCCGAAGCCGACGCCGTGATAACCGCGCTCGCGGCCGATCAGGCGCGTGCGCGAGCCCTGCCCGCGAATGTTGAAATAAGCGAGCGCGATCTTCAGCGCCGTATCGACCGCTTCCGAACCGGAATTGGCGAAGAACACATGATCGAGATCGCCGGGCGCGAGCGCCGCGATGCGCGACGCAAGCTCGAACGCCTTCGGATGCGAGAACTGGAACGCCGAGGCGTAGTCGAGCTCCGCCGCCTGCTGCTGGATCGCAGCGACGATCGGATCGCGGTTGTGACCGGCATTGGTGCACCACAGACCGGCCGAGCCGTCGAGCACCTTGCGCCCGTCCGGCGTGAAGTAATGCATGTCCTTGGCGCGCGAGATCAGCCGCGGCGCCTTCTTGAACGCACGATTCGCGGTGAACGGCATCCAGTACGGTTCGAGATCGTTCGGGATCGCCTGGGCGGCGGCCGCACTGTTTTTGGTCATGATCGTCTCTCCTTCACGGCGGCGCCGTTGGTTCGCCATAGCTTTAGTAAAGAGGCTTTGGCAAAAGCGTCTAGCAAATTTGCGCACGGACGGCGCGGGTCAAAAAGTCTGTCACCCATTCGAGGACAAGCGCATCTTGCCCGTTGGCGGTGACAGCTTGCTAGACCGGCTCGGCCTTGTCCCAGTCGGGCATGACGTCACCGCTGACGCCGGCGAACGCACCGGGCACAAGTTCATGAATCAACAGCCGCGCCTTGTCGACCGGCCCCGGCATCCGGACGCTGTTTGGCGGCACCCGCTTGAAGCCGATGCGACCGTAGAACGGTTCGTCGCCGACCAGCACAACCAGACGGTGGCCTTTCGCTTTCGCCTCGGCGAGCGCGCGTTCCATCAGGGCACGACCGATGCCGTGCGAGCGGAATGGCGGCTCGACCGTGAGCGGGCCGAGCAGCAGCGCCGGCGCGCTGCCGATCATCACCGGCGTCAGCCGCACTGATCCGACCAGCAGCGTGCCGATGCGCGCCGTGAACGACAGGTCGAGCGCGTGCCTGACCTTTTCGCGGATCCGGTAGGCCGAGCGCGCATAGCGGCCGGGGCCGAAGGTGCGCGCATTGAGCCGGTCGATCGCCTCGGCGTCGCCGGGCTTTTCGGTGGCAATAGTCGGTGACAGGTCGGACATCGGTACCGATCTTGGGTTCTTTACCGTGGGCCGGCGTTCAATTTCACCCCACGGCATAGAAGAGGCGGCCCGCCGCGACAAGCCTCACAACTTATCCTCTTGTTATCCTGTTGGGGCGACCTTGCGTTTCCGGGGATCGTCCCGACCTCTCGGCTACGACCCGCAGCGTATTTCAGGAGCATTTTGATGGGCATGCTGATCGACGGCGTCTGGCACGACCAGTGGTACGACACCGCCAAGACCAAGGGCCGGTTCGAGCGCCAGCCGTCGACCTTCCGCAACTGGGTGACACCGGACGGCGCGCCCGGCCCGACCGGCGACGGCGGCTTCGCCGCGGCACGCGGGCGCTACCATCTCTATGTCTGCCTCGCCTGCCCGTGGGCACACCGCACGCTGATCTTCCGCAAACTCAAGCACCTCGAGGACGCGATCTCGGTCTCGATGGTTTCGTATCACATGGGCCGCGAGGGCTGGACCTTCGACAAGGCAACTGGCTCCTCCGGCGACGCCGTGAACGGCGCCAAGCGCCTCTCCGACATCTATCTCAAGGCCGATCCGAAATTCACCGGCCGCGTCACCGTGCCGGTGCTCTGGGACAAGGAACGCAACACCATCGTCAACAACGAGTCGGCCGACATCATCCGCATGTTCAATAGCGCATTCGACGCGTTCACCGATGTGCGCGACGACTATTATCCGGAGTCACTGCGCGCCGAGATCGACCGCATCAACGCGTTCGTCTATCCGAACATCAACAATGGCGTTTACCGCGCCGGGTTCGCGACGACGCAGGAGGCTTATGAGGAGGCCTATCGCGCGCTGTTCGCCGCGCTCGATCAGATCGAAGCGCAGCTCGCGACACAGCGCTATCTCGCCGGCAATGCACTGACAGAAGCCGACTGGCGGCTGTTCACCACGCTGATCCGGTTCGATGCGGTCTATGTCGGGCACTTCAAGTGCAACCGGCAGCGGATCGCCGACTTCGCGAACCTGTCGAACTATCTGCGCGATCTCTACCAACATCCCGGCATCGCCGAGACCATCAATATCACGCACATCAAGAACCACTATTACGGCAGCCATCCGACGGTGAACCCGACCGGCATCGTGCCGCTCGGCCCGCTGCTCGACTTCGACGCGCCGCATGACCGGGCAAGGTTTGGGTAGCGCACACGACTCTTTCAGTCGTCATGCCCGCACGTGTTGCGGGCATGACGTGGAGAGAGTGGTGCGCAACCTCTAACTCCGCCTCATCCTGAGGAGCGCCGTAGGCGCGTCTCGAAGGACAAGGCGGCCTCGCCCTGCCTCATGGTTCGAGTCGCATCGCTGACGCGACGCTCCT
>JBQCFU010000315.1:0-2161 GCA_051958775.1 Pseudolabrys sp. | reverse complement strand
ACTGGCGCCGTTTCCTGCCCGGCGAGAGCCGCCTCACCCGCGAGCAGAAGCGCGAATTCTCGTTCGGTTGGCTCAACTGGCTCGGTGCCGAAAGCCTCGGTGTCGTCGTCGCGTTGCTCAACATCCTCTGGGTGCCGTTCGTCGCGTTCCTCGACATCGCGGTCCCGGACAAGATCCTCACCGTGCCGATCATCGCGAGCTTCGCCGTCTCGCTGCTGCACTTCATCGCGCTCTATCGTCTGCGCGTGTCGATGACGGTCGGCCAGATGTTCCGGTCGGTGTTCGCGGCGATGTCGGTGCAGTGGACGGTGGCGCGCGCCGTCGGCTTCGGCCTCGTGCGGGATCACCTCCCCTTCGTCGTCACCGCTAAGGGCTCGGGCAGCCTGCGCCGCAGCAGCGACTTCCAAGCGTTCTGGGAAGCCGTGATCGCCGCGCTGCTGCTCCTTGGTGCCGGCGTGCTGATCGCGACCAACGCCAAGGAGATCCGCGAGATCAACCTGTTCGCGGCGGTGCTGATGATCCAGAGCCTGCCGTTCCTCGCGGCGGTTGCGATCGCAGCATTCGAGAGCAGCCGGTTCAACGACTTTGCCTTCTGGCGCAGCGTCGAAACCCAGTTCGCCGATGTGTTGCCGAAGCTGATGCTCAAGCGCCCGGCGATCGCCAAGGCGCCGGCAAGCGAAAGCCAGAAGGAACTGGTGCCGTAACGGCGCCGAGCATCGGACAATAAAAATGGCCGGGAGCGATCCCGGCCATTTGCTTTTCTAGGCGCTCGTCTCTGGCGTCGTGCGCGCCTCAGGCGGGCAGCGCGGTCTCCACCAGCCGCACCCAGTACGACGTACCGAACGGGATCGTCTCGTCGTTGAAGTTGTAGGCCGGGTGATGCAGTCCGGCGCTGTCGCCGTTGCCGACCCAGATGAAGGCGCCCGGCCGTTCTTCCAGCATGTAGGAGAAATCCTCGCCGCCCATCATCGGCGGGAAGCGGGTGTCGACGCGATCGTTGCCGGCGACCTGCTGCGCCACGCTCGCGGCGAAATCAGTCTGCTGCTCGTGGTTCACCAGCACCGGATAGTTGCGAGTATAGGTCAGCTTCGCCGTGGCGCCGTGCGCCGCGGCCGTGCCTTCCACCACCTCGCGCACCCGCTTCTCGAGCAGGTCGCGCACCTCCGGGGCCAGCGTGCGCCCGGTGCCCTGCAACTGCACCGTCTGTGGAATGACGTTGTCGGTGGTGCCGGCACGGAACATGGTGATCGACACCACGCCCGATTTCAGCGGATCGACGCTGCGCGCCACGACCGACTGCAGATTGTTGATGATCTGCGCACCGACCAGCACCGGATCGACGCCGAGATGCGGCCGCGCCGCATGCGTGCCCTTGCCCTCGATGTCGATGACGATGGTATCGGTCGCCGCCATCATTGCGCCGGCGCGGATGCCGAACGAGCCGACCGGCATGCCCGGCGAATTGTGCATGCCGTAGACCTCGTCGATGCCGAAGCGGGCCATCATGCCGTCGTCGCACATCGCCTTGCCGCCGGCGCCGCCTTCCTCGGCCGGCTGGAAGATGACGACCGCCATGCCGGCGAAATTGCGGGTTTCGGCGAGGTAACGGGCGGCACCCAGCAGCATTGCCGTGTGGCCGTCATGGCCGCAGGCGTGCATCTTGCCCGGGCTCTTGGAGGCATAAGGAAGCCCCGTGGCCTCCTCGATCGGCAGCGCATCCATGTCGGCCCGCATGCCGATGACGCGGCGCTCGCCGGCACCTGGCTTGCGGCCCTTGATGACGCCGACCACGCCGGTTCGGCCGATCCCGGTGACCACCTCGTCGCAGCCGAAGCTTTTCAGCTTCTCGGCGACCTCGGCGGCTGTCCGGTGGACGTCATAGAGCAGCTCGGGATTCTGGTGGATGTCCCGGCGCCAGGCGGTGATATCGGCGTGCAGGTCGGCGATGCGGTTGACGATCGGCATGGGGTTCCTCGATTTGACAGCAGTTTAGAGCAAATTCCGCCGGTCTTGCGAGGGCTTAGGACCATCAACAACCACTATTGACCGGACAGAACAGCCCCCCTACACAGCCCCGCAGGTGGAGCTCGTAGCTCAGTCGGTAGAGCACGTGACTTTTAATCATGGGGTCGCGGGTTCGAATCCCGCCGAGCTCACCAAT
>JBQCFU010000314.1:0-10743 GCA_051958775.1 Pseudolabrys sp. | reverse complement strand
TGAAGGGCAATCCGTCGCTCGCCAGCGCTTACAATCATCGCGGCACGGCCTATCGCGCCAAGGGCGAGCACCAGCGTGCCATCGCCGACTTCAGCGAAGCGATCAGGCTCGAAAACGGCTTTGCACTCGCCTATTACAACCGTGGCAATGCCTATGCCGACCGCAGCGAATTCGATCGCGCCATCGCGGACCTCAGCCAGGCGCTGAAACTCAGCCCGGCGTCGCCAGCCGCCTACTACGACCGCGGTATCGCCTACGGCCTCAAAGGTGACGCCGAGCGCGCCATCGCCGACTTCGACGAGGCACTGAAGATCGAGCCGAACAATGTCCTCGCGCTCAACAATCGCGGCTTCGCCTACCGCAACAGGGGCGACTACGACAAAGCAATTGCCGATTTCACGCAGGCAGCGAAGCTCAATCCGTCATACGCAACGGCGTTCTACAACCGCGCCAATGCTTATTCGGACAAGCGCGACTACGACCGCGCCATCGCCGACTTCGATCAGGCGATCAAGCTCAATGCGCAAGACACCTTCGCCCTGCATGATCGCGGCATCATTTATTTCGAGAAAAAAGACTACGAGCACGCGATCGCCGATTTCGATCGGCTGGCCAAGGTCAATCCGAACTATGCCGTCGCCGGCCGGACCGACACCCGCAACCAGCGCGGCTATGACCGCGCGCTGAACGACACCGCGCAGCCGCTTCGTGTCAGCGCCAACTTCGCCCTTGCCTTCGCAGACCGCGCCAGCGCGCTCGCGTCGAAAGGCGATGTCGACAAGGCCCTCGCCGACCTCAATCAGGCGATCAAGATCAACCCCGGCTACGCGGCAGCGTTCTACGAGCGCGGCGCGCTTTATTATCGCAAGCAGGATTTCGACAAGGCGGTCCAGAATTTCGGCGAGGCGATCAAGCTCAACCCGAAGGAAACCGCTGCCTATTTCGATCGAGGCATCGCGTTCTACGAGAAGCAGTATTATGACCGCGCTGTCGCCGACTTCGATCAGGTAACAAAGATCGAGCCGAAGAACGCACAGGCTTATTATAATCGCGGCATCGCCTTTGCCGAGAAGCGCGACTACGCCCGCGCCATCGCCGATTTCAACGAGGCGAGCAAGCTCGACGGCAAGATGGCGCTGGCGTTCCAGCATCGCGGCAATGCCTATGCGAGCCAGGGCGATCTCGAGCGCGCACTCGCCGATCTGACGCAAGCCGCGACCCTCGATCCGCAAAACGCCGCCGCGCTCAATGACCGTGGCATTGTTCTCGCCGCCAAGGGCGAGATCGATCAGGCCATCGCCGATTTCTCGCAGGCGCTGAAGATCAACAACAAATACCCGGCCGCCTACAACAACCGCGGTGCCGCTTTTGCCGCCAAGGGTCAGGCCGACCGGGCACTTGCCGATTTCGATCAAGCCCTGAAATTCAACGCCACTTACGCGCTGAGCTATTACAATCGCGGCAACTCGTACCTCGACAAGGGCGATCTCGATCGCGCCGCCGCCGATTA
Organism: Pseudolabrys sp.; assembly: GCA_051958775.1. GTDB lineage: Bacteria > Pseudomonadota > Alphaproteobacteria > Rhizobiales > Xanthobacteraceae > Pseudolabrys. The sequence continues at coordinate 9,233 of JBQCFU010000314.1, read as the reverse complement.
TGAGAAAGCGCTGAAGCTCAACGGCTCCGACATCTACTCGTATCACAACCGCGCGCAGGCCCTGGCCGGGAAGCGCAACTTCGACGCGGCGATCGCCGACTATACGCAGGACATCAAGATCAGTCCGACGCACGCGGCGGCTTTCAACGGCCGCGCTATCGCCTATGCCATGAAGGGCGATTTCGATCACGCCGTCGCCGACCTCGATCAGGGCCTCAAACTCGACCCCAACAGCGCCCTCGGTTATTTCAACCGCGGTCAGGTCTGGCGCGAGAAAGGCAGTGCTGATCGCGCCATCCAGAACTTCGATCTGGCGATCCGGTTAAATCCGAACGATCCGTCCGCGATCTATGCGCGGGGCCGCGCGTTCCTCGACAAGCGGGATTTTGCCAGGGCCGCTTCGGATTTCGACAAAGTCTTGGCCCTGCAACCCGATCACGCCGGCGCGCTTTATGACCGGGCGCTCGCCTTTGGCGCATCGCGGGATGCCGCCCGCGCCATCGCCGATCTCGATCAGGTCATCAAGCTCGAGCCGAAGAATGCCCGCGCCTTCTACAACCGTGGCGTCGCCTACGAGCAGAAAGGCGAGATCGAGCGCGCCCTCGCCGACTGGAACCAGGCATTCCAGCTCGATTCGAAATTTGCGCCGGCGCTGCTCCAGCGCGGCATCAGCTTCTACGAGAAGCGCGATTACGACAAAGCCATTGCCGAATTCGGTCAGGCAATCGGCCTGATGCCGAACTCCGACGATGCCTATGTGATGCGCGGCGTCGCCTATCGCGACAAGGGCGATTATGACCGCGCCATCGCCGACTTCGCGCAAGCACTGAAGCTCGACGCGCGCAATGCGACGGCCTGGGCCAACCGCGGCGTGTCCTATCGCAACAAGGGCGATCTCGATCACGCTCTTGCCGATTTCGATCAGGCGCTGAAACTCGATGGCAAACTCGCCTCCGTCCTCGCCGATCGCGGCGCGACCTATGGGCTGCGCGGCGAAACCGACCGTGCCATCGCCGATCTCGATCACGCGATCAAGCTCGATCCGAAGAACGCCGTCGCGCTGAACAATCGCGGCCTTGCCTGGCGGCAGAAAGGCGACGCGGAGCGCGCGCTTGCCGACGTCACCGCCGCTCTCAAGCTCAATCCGGCCTATGCGGCGGCACATGCCACGCGTGGCGATATCCTCTTGGAAAAGCGCGACTTCGATGGCGCCATCGCCGCCTTCGACGAAGCGATCAAGCTCGCGCCGGCCTATGCGCCGGCCTACAACAGCCGCGGCCTCGCCTACGACGCCAAGCGCGACTACGATCGTGCCACAGCCGATTTCACGGAATCCCTGAAGCGCGATCCGAAGAACGCGACGGTTTACAACAACCGAGGTTTCACCTTCCGCAGCATGGGACAGCACGAGAAGGCGGTTCAGGACTACGACAAAGCGCTGTCGCTCAACCCGAACTACGCCATGGCGCTCTATAACCGCGGCATCGCCTATTACGATGCCCGGCAATATGACCGTGCCGCCGCCGACATGAATCAGGCGATCAAGCTCAATCCGCACTTCGGCAATGTCGTCAACGACCGCGCCAGCGCGTTGCGCGAAGCGCGGGATTATGACCGCACATTGTCACCGGTTGCCGCGCCGGCGGCCGGCTTCGCGCCCGCCGCCGCCTTGCGGCCGGTTTTTGCCAGCCGCCGCGAAGGCGACCGCATCATGCAGGATCCGGCCCCGGCGCTGCGCAACGAAGCCGCGAATGCGCTGGCCTTGCAAACCGCCAACTAGGCCACGCAAGCCACATTGCGGCGACATTAACAATGCGTCCGCTGTGGACAAACGCGCCCGCCGGGGCGCGCAAAAGTGCTAGTGTCCGCCCGTTCTCGGGGTTGGGTTAGCGTTCGGATGCGTGTGGAAACGGGGCGGAATGTTCAGAGGCGCGGATCGCGCCGACGCGCCCGGGCTCGGTCCCTGGCTTGCCACGTGTTTCCCCTTGTTATCGCAGGACTTTTTCTGGGTACCCGCGTCGCAAGCGCCGAAACGCTCGCCGATGTGCTGGTCCGCACCTATCAGACCAACCCGCAGTTGAACGCCGAACGGGCGCGGCAGCGCGGCACCGACGAAAATGTGCCCCAGGCCCTCTCGCAATACCGGCCACAGATCACCGCCGGCCTCAGCGCTGGCCTGATCGGCGTCCGAAATCTGCTGCCGGAGGGTGACACGCAATCCGCCCGGTTGAAGCCGTGGAGCGTCGGCCTCACGGTCAACCAGACCCTGTTCAACGGCTTCAAAACCGCCAATACCGTCCGGCAGGCGGAGTCGCAGGTTCGCTCCGGCCGGGAACTGCTGCGCAGCGTCGAGCAGTCCGTGCTGCTCGATGCCGTGACCGTTTACGCCAACGTGCTCGCCAACCAGGCGCTGGTCGAGGCGATGCGGTCGAATGTCGGGTTCCTTCGCGAGACGCTGACCACGACCAAGCGTCGGCTCGACGCGGGCGACGTCACCCCGACCGATCAGGCCCAGGCGGAGGCGCGGCTGGCGCGCGGCAATGCGGACCTGAACGCCGCCGAGGTGACGCTCGCAGTCAGCCAAGCCACCTTCCTGCAAGTGATCGGCACCCCTCCGGGACACCTCGCTCCGCCGCAGTCGATCGACCGGCTGATCCCGCCGAACCGCAGCGACGTGGTCGCCCTCAGCTACCGGGAGCACCCGACCGTGCTCGGTGCAACCTATGACGTGGATGCCGCCCAACTCGGTGTCAGCATCGCCGAGGCTGCCTTGGCGCCGACCGTCAGCGTCCAGGGAAATATCCAGCGCAGCGTCCAGACCGACACGCAGCTCGGCACCAGCCGGACCGACAGCGCCTCGATTATCGGGCAGGCCAATCTCCCGATCTATGACGGCGGCCTTGCCGCTTCGCAGGTCCGGCAGGCGAAACAGGTGGTGAGCCAGTCCCGCTTGCTGCTCGACCGCATCCGCACCCAGGCGGAAACAGCGGCGATCGCCGCCTTCGTCACCAATGAGGGCATGCGCACCGCCATCACCGCGGCGGATGCCGAGGTGCGCGCCGCCACGCTGGCGCTGAACGGCGTGCAGAAAGAAGCCCAGGCGGGCCAGCGCACGACCTTGGACGTGCTCAACGCCCAGCAGGATCTGACCCTCGCGCGCTCACGGCTCATTCAGGCGCAGAAGGACCGCGTGATCGCCTCCTACACGCTGCTGGCGGCGATCGGCCGGCTCGACCACAGGAAACTCGCCCTCAGCACCCCGGACTACGATCCGCAGGTGCACTACCATCAGGTGCGCGACGCCTGGCATGGGCTGCGCACGCCGAGCGGGCAATAACAGCTTAGACGGTTACTCCGCCGGATGCGGCGCCGGCCGTCCGCGAGCCTGCGATTTCAGACCACGGCGCGAGAACATGCCGATGAGCACCGGCAGGGTCAGCAGAATGATGATCGGCGCGAACAGCATGCCGCCGACCACCACCACCGCAAGCGGCTTCTGCACCTGAGAGCCGATGCCGCCCGACATCGCCGCCGGCAACAGGCCGACGCCGGCAATCACGCAGGTCATGATGACGGGGCGCATCTGCAACTCGCCGGTGCGCACGACCGCACGAACGCGATCCAGTCCCGCCTCGATCAGCTGATTGTACTGGGTGAGGATGATGATTCCGTCCATCACCGAAATGCCGAACAGCGCGATGAAACCGATCGCCGCCGACACGCTGAACGGAATTCCCATCACCAGCAGACCGAGAATGCCGCCGACGATCGCCATGGGAATGACGCTCATGGCGAGCAGCATGTCCGGCACCGAGCCGAAATTGATCCACAGCAGCAGCGCAATCATCGCCAGGCTGATCGGCACGACGACCTTCAACCGCGCGATGGCGTCCTGCAGATTGCCGAACTCGCCGACCCATTCGAGCCGCGACCCGGTCGGCAGCGGCACCTGTTCGGCGACTTTCCGCTGCGCTTCCTGAATGGCGCTGCCGAGGTCGCGATCGCGCACGCTGAACTTGATCGGCAGGTAGCGTTGCTGCCCTTCGCGATAGATGTAGGACGGCCCTGACACGAGTTTGACCGTGGCAACCTCGTTGAGCGGAATCCGCATCAGTCCGTTCGGCCCCTGGACGCCGATTGCCAGATTTTCGATCGCTTCCGGGCTTTGCCGGAACTGCGGCGCGAGGCGCACGACAATCGGGAAATGGCGGTCGCTGCCCGGCTCGAACAGATCGCCGGCCGCCTGGCCACCGATCGCGACCTGGATCGTCGAATTGACGTCACCCGGCGTCAGGCCGTAGCGCGCCGCGCGGGCACGATCGATGTCGATCTGCACGGTCGGCTGCCCCAGCGAGGTGAACACCGACAGGTCTTCGACGCCCTGCACCGTCGACAGCACCGCTTTGATCTTGTTCGCCGTATCGGACAGCGTCTGCAGATCGTTGCCGAACAGCTTGATCGAGTTCTCGCCCTTCACGCCGGAGACCGCCTCGGCGACGTTGTCCTGCAGATACTGCGAGAAGTTGAACTCGACGCCGGGGAATTCCGCCTGCAGGCGCTTGAGAAGATCGGCCGTCAGGTCTTCCTTGTCGTGCATCTCCGGCCGCCACTGCGCGATCGGCTTCAACGGCGCAAAGAATTCAGCGTTGAAGAAACCGGCAGCGTCGGTGCCGTCATCGGGACGACCGTGCTGCGACACCACCGATTCAACTTCGGGAACCGAATGGATCAGCTTCCGCATCCGGTTGACGTATTGATTGCCTTCGTCGAGCGAGATTGTCGACGGCATGGTGGCGCGAATCCAGAGATTGCCCTCCTCGAGCTTCGGCAGGAATTCGAGGCCCAGGAAGCGCACCGCCACCAGCGACAATCCGATCAGCACCACCGCCGCCGTCACGGTGAAGACACGGTGCGCGACCGCAAAGTTCAGGCTCGGCAGATAGAGCTTGTGCAGCCAGCGCACAGCGAAGGTTTCGGTTTCCTTCACATGCTCCGGCAGGATCAGCGCCGAAAGCGCCGGCGTCACGGTGAAGGTCGCCAATAGACCACCAGCCAGCGCATAGGCGTAAGTGCGCGCCATCGGCCCAAAGATATGGCCCTCGACGCCGCTCAGCGTGAACAGCGGCAGGAACGCAGCAATGATGATGCCTGCGGCAAAGAAGATCGAGCGGCTGACATTGCTGCCGGCCTGGAAAATGGCGAACAGTTTTCCGGTGAGCGCCCCTTCAGCAGGTTCGGTCGGACGCGGCGTCGCCTCCTCCCAATGCTGGCCGAGCCTTCGATAGATGCCTTCGACCATCACCACTGTCGCATCGACGATCAGACCAAAGTCGATGGCGCCGACCGATAGCAGGTTGGCGGATTCGCCGCGGATCACCAGAATGCCGACGGCGAAGAATAATGCGAACGGAATCGTCGCGCCGACAATGATCGCGCTGCGCAGATTGCCGAGGAACAGCCACTGCAGGAAGAAGATCAATATGATGCCGACCACCATATTGTGCAGCACCGTATGCGTGGTGAGCTCGATCAGGTCCTTGCGGTCATAGATGCGCTCGATGGTCACGCCCGGCGGCAGGATGTTGCCGGTGTTGATCCGCTCGACCTCTTCGATCACGCGCTTGATGGTCGGCATGCTCTTTTCGCCGCGACGCATCAACACGATGCCCTGAACGATATCGTCCTGCTGATCCTTGCCGGCGATACCGAGCCGCGGCTGATTGCTGACCGTCACCTTGGCGACGTCACGCACCAGCACCGGGTTGCCGCCGCTTTGCGTCAGCATGGTGTTGTTGAGATCGTCCATGGTGCGGATCAGGCCGACACCGCGCACCACCGCGACCTGCGGACCGATATTCACCGTGCTGCCGCCGACATTGATGTTGCTGTTGTTGAGCGTCTGCAGCAACTGCGACAGCGTCATGCCGTAGGCCATCAGCTTGTTGAAATCGACTTGAAGCTCGTAAACCTTGGTCTTGCCGCCCCAGCCGGTGACGTCGATGACGCCCGGTACGGCGCGGAAGCGCCGCTGCAGCACCCAGTCTTGCAGTGTCTTGAGATCGAGCACGCTATAACCGGGCGGGCCCTTGAGCTGATAGCGGAAGATTTCACCGATCGGACTAACCGGCGAAATCTGCGGCTGCGCTCCGTTCGGCAGCGGCGGAAGCTGTGACAACCGGTTGAGCACCTGCTGCAACGCTTGCTCGTAGGTATAGTCGAAGGTGAATTGGAGCTTTACGTCTGACAGACCGTAAAGCGAGATGGTGCGCACGGTCCGCATGTTCGGCAGGCCGGCCGTCTGCGTCTCGATCGGAATCGTGATGTAGCGCTCGACCTCCTCCGCCGACAGTCCGGCCACCTGCGTCACCACGTCGACCATCGGCGGCGTCGGGTCCGGATAGGCTTCGATATTGAGCTGCTGGAACGCGATCAGGCCGCCGATCATCGTCAGCAGGAACGCGGCCAGAACCAGAACGCGATGTTTGAGGGAGAACTCGATCAGGGCGTTCATGAAACGACGTCCAACGCCACGTCAGCTACCGCTTGCCGCACGGTCGATGAACAGGCTGCCGCGGGTGATGATCTGATCTTCGGGTGACAGGCCCTCATTGACCTGGATCATCTTGCCGTCGAGCAGACCGGTATCGATCTTCTTCAGCTCTGCCGTCTTGCGGTCGCGGGTGACCCAGACGCGCGCGGTGTCGCCTTCATAAATGACGGAATCGCGCGGGATCGCCAGCGAGGCGTCACCCTCGCCGGTCAGGATCGTCACGGTCGCGTACATTTCCGGCTTGAGGGCTCCGTCGGCATTGTCGATCGCAGCACGAACCAGCAAACGTCGCGTCGCCGGATCGAGAGAGGTCGCCACATAAGAGACGTTGCTGTTGAAAACCCGGTCCGGGTACGCGAGCACGGTGAACCGTACCGGCTGTCCGACATGCACCTTCGGCGCCTCGGTTTCGCGCACATAGGCAATCAGCCACACCGACGACAGGTCGCCGATCAGGAACACCGGATCGCCGGAGCCGCTCGAGATAAACTGTCCCGGACCAACCTTGCGCTGCACCACCGTGCCGCTGATCGGCGAGACGATCGGCATTTCCGACGAGATCGACCGCTGCTGCTCGAAACGCGCGATCTCCTCGTCGGTCCGTCCGAGAATCCTGAGACGATTGCGCGCCGCTTCCAGCGCGCTTTCTGCCGAGCGCACGTCGCTTTGAGCCACTGCTGCATCGGCTTGTGCCTGTTGCAGATCCTTCAACGCGACGGCCTTGCCTTCGTAAAGCTCCCGCTGCCGTGCCTCGATCGTCGACGACAGCTTGAGTTGTGAGCGGGCTTTGGCGAGTGCGGACACTGCGGCCATGAAATCGTTGTGCACCTGCACAGCGTCGGTCGCTTCGAGCACGAACAGCGGCTGGCCGGCTTCGAGTTCGTCACCGGGGCGCGCCAAAAGCTTCTTCACGCGCCCGGAATACGGCGAATAGATCGGCGTTGAGCGGTCCTCGTTGACGGTGATCTTGCCTTCGGTCACGTGCTGAGAAGTGAAAACGTGCCACCGCACGGGCTCGACCGACAGCGTTGTCCATTGCGCGGGCGTCAGTTCGAAGACGCCGGGCGTGCGCGGTGCTTTGGCGTGGGAGTTCGCGGGAGTTTCCGCGGAGCCGCGCCAGGCAAAACCGGCGGCTACCGCAGCGCAGGCCACAATCGTCACTCCGATGGCCATCTGCCGCAGAGAAGGTCGCCACGGGCGTGCAGGTTCGCTCGGCAAAGCCACAAAAATCCCCTCGAAAGCGCCATCCCCCGGCGCAGACACATACAGCGGACGTCCGGCACAAGCGACGGGCCGTCGCTATTCTTTATACGGATTTTACGGGCTGATGACGATCGGCCGGATTCATGGTTCACGCGACGCTTCACAGGGGTGGCGGCCACGGAAGTCCATCGGTCATCGGCACATCACTGCGGGCCGCGGCAATCTCGGAATCGGTCAGGCCGACGGCCGCCAGCACCTCGGTGGTCCGATCGGACGGGTCATAAGAAACCGGTGCAGCAGCGGTCATGGGCATCATCGGCGCTTTTGGCGGCCGATCGGCGGCAAGGCCAGGATGCCTCTCCCGGTTGTGCGGATGGACCAGCGCTTCTGTCGGGTCGAGCACGGGCGTGACGCAGCAGTCCCGGCTCGCAAAGTGCTCCGTCCAGGTGTCCCGGGTCCGTTGCCGGAACACGGCCGCGAAGCGCTCGGTCATGGCGGGCCACGCCTGGCGGTCGAAATGCGGCGGAGCCGGCCCCGCTAACCCAAGACCGTTCCAAAGCGCCTCAAAGAACCGCCGCTCCAGCGCACCGACGGCGACATAGCGTCCATCGGCACAGCGATAGCAGCGGTAGAACGGCGCCGTGCCGGCGAGCAGCCCGTCACCACGCGCCGGCAGAACCGGCCGGCCCCAGTCCGGGAGATGCATCGCCATCATCGAAAGGCATCCGTCGACCATGGCCGCATCGATCACCTGCCCCTCGCCGGTCCGCTCGCGTTCATACAGAGCAGCGAGAATCCCCATGATTGCGAACAGGCTGCCGCCGGCGAAATCGGCCAGCAGATTGAGCGGAAAAACCGGTGGCCCATCGACAGGCCCAAACGCGCCCAGCGCTCCAGACAATCCGGCATAATTGATGTCGTGACCCGCGGCGGGCGCCATCGGCCCGCTCTGCCCGTAGCCGGTGATCGAGCAATAGATCAGCCGCGGATTGCGAGCACGCAGCGTCGCGGCGTCGACACCGAGACGCGCCACAACGCCGGGGCGGTAGCCTTCGATCACCACGTCGGCCTTGTCGGCGAGCCGATAGAACGCGTCGCGGCCGGCAGGTGATTTCAGATCGAGACTGATGAAGGTCTTGCCGCGCGACAACGCCGGGATCGGCGCGCTGCCGCTGCCACCGCCGACGACGATGACCTCCGCACCCATGTCTGCGAGCAGCATCGTGCAGTAAGGCCCCGGCGCGAGCCGCGTCAGATCGAGAATCCTGACACCACGCAATCCCTGACGCTGCATTCCCACCTCCCGGCCCTATCGACAGGGAGCTTATCCGGCCCAGGCGTGAAAGATCACCCGGTTGCAATCCCGGCCGGATCGCGCAATGGAAAACGGCGGCCGGCTCCTGGTCGCCCCTGTGTTCATATCTGGACGGCCTGAATCATGACGAAAACCGCCCGCGTCGCCTTCATCGGCTGGGGAGCC
>JBQCFU010000313.1:0-4787 GCA_051958775.1 Pseudolabrys sp. | reverse complement strand
CTGTCGCCGGGGTTCTACGGCACGTTCTTCTTCGGCAAGATCACGATCGTCCTGTTCTGGTTCCTGGAGATATTCTTTCTTAGCGGCTCGCGCGTCGCCTACCGCTATTTCCGTTACGCCCGCACCTTGCAGCAGGCACGGGCCGAAGGCACGCAGCCGACCATCGTCATCGGTCGCGCCGCCGACGCCGAGGTGCTGCTGCGCGCCATCGAGAGCGGCGCGGTGCGCAAGATCAGCCCGGTGGCGATTCTGTCGTCGTCGCCGGCGGATCGCGGCCAGTCGATCCGCAATGTGCCGGTGGTCGGTGAAGTCGAGGACCTGGAGCGCATCGTCTCCGATCTCTCCAGTCGCGGCCCTCGCATCGGCCGTATCATTCTCACGCCGTCGGCGCTGTCGCCCGAAGAAAAGCCGGAACAGCTTTTGATTCGCACGCGGCGGCTTGGCATTCCGCTAAGCCAGATGCCGTCGCTCACCGCGGGCGGGCAGGCGGTGCAACTCGCACCGGTGGCGGTGGAAGACCTGCTGTTGCGGCCGAGCGTCGAGATCGATTACGGCCGGCTGGAGCAGTTCGTTAGCGGCAAGGCGGTGGTGGTCACCGGCGGCGGCGGTTCGATCGGTTCGGAAATCTGTCGCCGCGTGGCGGCGTTCGGTGCGGCGCGGTTGCTCGTGATCGAGAACTCCGAGCCGGCCATGTATGCGATCCTGGAGCAACTGGCCGCGGCGGAAACCGCGGCCACGGTTGAAGGCCGGATCGCCGATGTGCGTGATCGCTCGCGCATCATGGATGTGCTGGCGCAGTTCAAGCCTGATTTCGTCTTTCATGCCGCGGCGCTGAAGCATGTGCCGGTGCTGGAGCGCGACTGGGCCGAAGGCATCAAGACCAATATCTTCGGTTCGGTGAATGTCGCCGACGCGGCGGCTGCCGCCGGCGCCACCGCCATGGTGATGATCTCCACCGACAAGGCGATCGATCCGGTATCGATCCTCGGCGTCACCAAGCGTTTCGCCGAGATGTATTGCCACGCGCTCGATGCCGAACGCGTTTCGCCGATGCGGCTGATCTCGGTGCGGTTCGGCAATGTGCTGGCTTCGAACGGTTCGGTGGTGCCGAAGTTCAAGGCCCAGATCGAGGCGGGCGGGCCGGTGACGGTGACGCATCCGGACATGGTGCGCTATTTCATGACCATCCGTGAAGCCTGCGATCTGGTCATCACCGCGTCCACCCATGCGCTCGGCCCGAACCGCGACGGCGTGTCGGTCTACACCCTGAACATGGGCCAGCCGGTGAAGATCCTCGATCTGGCGGAACGCATGATTCGCCTGTCCGGCCTCGAGCCGAACCGCGATATCGAGATCACGTTCACCGGCGTGCGTCCGGGCGAGCGTATGCATGAGATCCTGTTCGCGCGCGAGGAAGAGACGGGAGAGGTGGGCATTCCCGGCATCGTCGCGGCGCGGCCGTTGCAGCCCTCGCTCACGGCCATCCGCGAATGGCTGGCGGCGCTGGAGCGCGGCGTGGTGCAGGGTGACCGCGCCGCATGCGACGCGGTGCTGCGCGCCGCCGTGCCGGAATTTGCCGGGCGTGCCACGCCTGATACGGTGCCGGCCGCGGCCGTGACGGCCGCCCCTGCCGCCGGAGCCCGCTGATGGACCTCGCTGCCTTCTTCGCATCGGAATTTGCCGAGCATCGGGAGACTGTGTCGCGCGCCGAGGCCAATCTGGCGCCGGCCTTTGCCGGGCTGGTCAAAGCCTGCGTGACGTCGATCAAGGGCGGCGGCAAGATCCTGTTCTTCGGCAATGGCGGCAGCGCGGCGGATGCCCAGCATCTCGCCACCGAACTGACGATCCGCTACCGCAAGGACCGCGCGCCGATTGCCGCCGTCGCGCTGACGACCGATACCTCGTCGCTCACGGCGGCCGGCAACGATCTCGGCTTCGAGCAGATTTTCGCCCGGCAGGTCGCCGCGCTCGGCCGGGCGGGAGACGTCGCCATCGGCATCTCCACCTCGGGCAACAGTCCGAACGTGCTGGCGGCGCTGCAACAGGCGCGGGGGATGAAGCTCGTCACCGTCGGTTTCAGCGGCCGCACTGGCGGCAAGCTGCCGCCGCTCTGCGATCACACGCTGCTGGTGCCGTCCGACACCACCGCGCGCATTCAGGAACTGCACATCATGCTCGGTCAGATGCTGTGCGGCGCACTGGAGATCGAACTCGGCCTCGTTTCGCCGGCTTGAGTCAAACCACCTGAGCCAACGCGACGCTAGCGCTTCGCCCTCTCGCCGCAGCATCATCCTGTCCGCGCCGAGTATCATCGGCATCATGGAGAGGGGAATGGCGAAACGGAAAAAGGCGAAAGCCAAAACAGCCAAGCGTCAATCGGCGAAACGCAAATCGGTTAAACGCAAGTCGGTTAAACGCAAGTCGGCCAAACGGTCAAAGACCGCAGCGAAAACCGCGCGCGCCAAAAAGTCGCGCGCGAAGAAGGTCCGTCGGCCGGCCCGCAAGACCGCGGCGAAAAAGACCGCGGCAAAGCAGCCCTCAGCGCCAAAGCCAGCGGCCAAACCTGTCCGCGAAAAGACGGCTCGCGCGCGCGGCCGGATCGAGCAGCAGGGTGACACCGTCGACATTAATTCCGACGAGAGCTTCCCGGCTTCCGACCCGCCGAGCTGGACGCCCGTGACCGGTGAAAAATAACGTCGGTCCAGCCGCGCTCAGGAACCTGATGGAACGGACCCGCGTCTGGGCCGTTTTCCTTAGGAACAGGAGCACGGACCATGGATCAACACGCCAAAGCGCCGGAAAAACCGCGCGAGCACGCCGAAAAAGAGCGGAACCGGATCAAAAAGCACGAAGATGAAGTCACCCAGCAGTCGGATGACAGCTTCCCGGCGTCCGATCCGCCGAGCTGGACCCCGGTGAAAGGGCCGACCGGCGAGAACGATACGAAGAAGTAACGGCGCCTGTTCCGCGTTTGAAGTTTGCAGGCCCGCGCGCCAAGTGCGGGCTTTTTCTTTATTCGTTACGGCTTCGCACCAAACGGCGTTCGAGCGGGAACGCCTGCCAGCCGAACCGGTCGGCGACGAAACCCCACAGCCCTTTGGGTGCAAAGAGCATCACGACGATGGCGACGGCGCCGAGCATGAGCAGATAGAGGCTGCCGAGGTCGGCCAGCGTCTCGCGCAGCAGGAAAAAGACAATGGTGCCGATCAGCGGGCCTTCGACCCGGCCGATGCCGCCGATCACGGTGATGAAAATGACGAACGCGGTCCAGTCGTTGACGCTGAACGCCGTGTCCGGCGAGATGCGCAGCTTGGTGAGGAAAATGAGCGCGCCGGTCATGGCGGTGCCGGCTGCGGTCGCGACATAGACCAGATATTTGATCCGCATGACGCTCAGCCCGCTGGAGCGCGCGGCGGTTTCGTTGTCGCGGATTGCGGTGAGCGCCAAGCCGTAGCGAGAGCGCAGCAGCAGGACGATTGAGCCGACCACCAGCACGGCGACGCCGAGCGCCAGCCAGTAGATGATGTATTCGCGCATCGCCCGCGTCGCGGCGATGCCGGTGATGACGCTGGCCGGCAGGCTGACGCCGGAGCCGCCGCCGAGCACGCCGATCTGCGCGGCGACAAGCCGGAAAATCTCCGCCACCACCCAGGTGCCGATGGCGAAGTAGTGCCCGCGCAGCCGGAACATCAGCGCCGCCACTGTGATCGCGAGCTGTGCTGCGAGCGCGCCGGCGACGATGATCGCCGCGATCGGCGGCACGCCGAACAGGATCGCTGCGGCGAACAGCACATAGCCGCCGAAGCCGACATAAGCTTGTTGTCCGACCGAAACCAGGCCGGCATAGCCCGCCAACAGATTCCACAGGCTCGCCAGTGCGACGAAAGTGAAGATCTCGCCGAGGAGCCGCAGCGAGGCGCGGTCGGCCCAGAGCGGGGCGGCGGCGAGCGCGATCACCAGCAGTATCAGCACCGTCAGGCCGATGCGGCTCGCGCGCGTGGCGTGTTCGACACGGATCGCGGCGTCGCTCATCACTGCACCTTCGGAAACAGGCCCTGCGGCCGCAAAGCGAGGATCACGATGAAGACGAGATGCCCGGCCAGCACCTGCCAGCCGGGATCGATCTGCGCGCCGATTGCTTGGGCGACGCCGAGAATGATGCCGCCGGCGAGCGTGCCCCACAGGCTGCCGAGGCCGCCGATGATGACGGCCTCGAAGCCGTAGATCAGCCGCGCCGGGCCGATGGCCGGATCGAAATTGGCGCGCACCGCAAGGAACACGCCGGCGACCGCGACCACCGCGAGCGACAGCGCCATCGCCAGCGCGAAGACGTGCCGCGTGTCGAGCCCCATCAGTTGCGCCACCGCCGGATCGTCCGACGTGGCGCGGAAGGCGCGGCCGAACGCGGTGCGGTAGAACAAGAGTTGTAACCCGCCGATGATCGCGACCGTCACCGCGAATTGGAGGAGCGGCAGCAGGCCGATCCAGACCCCGGGGAGCGCCTGGAACGCCTGCACCTCGATGGCGCCGGCCGTCAGCTTGCGGCTGTCGGCGGTGAACCATTCCAGGAGGCCGTTCTGGATGATCACCGAGAGGCCGAATGTGACCAGCAGCGGCGGCAGCAGGTCGTCGCCGAGCGTGCGGTTGAGGATCAGCCGTTGCAGCGCATAGCCGATCACCGCCATCGCCGGCACGACGATGATCAGCGAGGTCAGCGGATCGAGACCGAGCGTCGTCACCACCACCAGTGCCAGATACGAGGCGAGCACAATCAGATCGCCGTGCGC
>JBQCFU010000312.1:0-2597 GCA_051958775.1 Pseudolabrys sp. | reverse complement strand
CAACCGGATGTACGACCTCTATCCGAACCAGCGAGCGGCCGGCGAGGTCACGCTTGATGGCGACGATATCCTCTCTCCGTCGCAGGACTTGAACCTGCTGCGTGCGCGTGTCGGCATGGTGTTCCAGAAGACGACACCGTTCCCGATGACGATCTATGAGAACATCGCGTTCGGCGTGCGGCTTTATGAAAAGCTCGGCAAGGGCGAACTCGATGCGCGTGTGGAAAGCGCGCTGCGCCGCTCGGCGCTGTGGGACGAGGTCAAGGACAAGCTGCACGCCAGCGGTCTGTCGCTCTCGGGCGGCCAGCAGCAGCGGTTGTGCATCGCCCGCACCGTGGCGGTGCGGCCGGAAGTGATCCTGCTCGACGAGCCGTGCTCGGCGCTCGATCCGATCTCCACCGCGAAGATCGAAGAGCTGATCGACGAACTGCGCGACGATTACACGATCGTCATCGTCACCCACAACATGCAGCAGGCGGCGCGCGTCTCCGACTACACCGCCTTCATGTATCTCGGCGAGCTGATCGAGTTCGGCGAAACGCCGGCCATGTTCACGACGCCGCGCGACAAGCGCACGCAGGACTACATCACCGGCCGCTTCGGCTGACAGGACAGCGATCATGACCGACCAGCACACTACCAAAGCCTTCGACAGCGACCTCCAGGAGCTTGGCCGCCTTGTTGCCGAGATGGGAGGGCTCGCCGAGAAGGAAATCGCCGATTCCGTCGATGCGCTGGCGCGCCGCGACACCGAACTCGCACAGCGCGTCGCATCGCTCGACGCCACCATCGATTCCCTGCAGCGTCAGATCGAGGACAAGGCGGTGCTGACCATCACGCGGCGGCAGCCGATGGCGGTCGACCTGCGCGAGATCGTCGCTGCGCTGCGGCTCGCCAACGATCTCGAAAGGATCGGCGATCTTGCCAAGAACATCGCCAAGCGGGTGATCGCGCTCAACGCGGATTTCCCGCCGCCGGTGCTGATCCGCGGCGTCGAGCACATGACCGAGCTGGTGCTGGCGCAGCTCACCGCCGCACTCGACAGCTTCGCCCGTCGCGATGTCGGCAAGGCCAGGGAGGTCTGGCGCAACGACGAGGAGATCGACGCGGTCTGCACCTCGGTGTTCCGCGAGCTGTTGACTTATATGATGGAAGATCCGCGTAATATCTCGTTCTGTATCCATCTGCTGTTCTGTGCCAAGAACATCGAGCGGATGGGTGACCATGCGACCAATATCGCGGAAACCGTGCACTATATGATCGAAGGCCGACCGATCATGGATCCGCGCCCGACGGGCGACATGACCGCGGCATTCTCGGCGCCGCGGCGGACTGCATAATGGCCGGCACGCTAAGGCATCAGGTTAGGAGACAATGGCAGCACGCATTCTGATCGTCGAGGACGAAGAGCCGCTGACGTTGCTGCTGCGCTACAATCTCGAGGCGGAAGGCTACGAGGTCGACGCGGCGGCGCGCGGTGACGATGCGCAACTGCGTCTGCAGGAAACGACGCCTGACCTTGTCATTCTCGACTGGATGCTGCCCGGCCTGTCCGGCATCGAGCTGTGCCGGCGGTTGCGGGCACGGCCGGAAACCAAGTCGCTGCCGATCATCATGCTCACCGCGCGTGGTGAGGAGAGCGAGAGGGTGCGGGGACTTGCGACCGGCGCCGACGATTACATCGTCAAGCCGTTCTCCGTGCCCGAACTGCTGGCGCGGGTGAAGGCGCTGCTGCGCCGCGCGCGCCCGGAGCGTGTCGCTTCGGTGCTGGCGGTGGGTGACATCGAACTCGATCGCGACAAGAAACGCGTGTCGCGCGCCAGCCGGCCGATCGATCTCGGCCCGACTGAGTATCGCTTGCTGGAATTCCGGATGGAACGGCCGGGCCGCGTGTTTTCGCGGGCCCAATTGCTCGACAGCGTCTGGGGCAACGAGAGCTATATCGACGAGCGCACCGTCGACGTGCATGTCGGCCGGCTGCGCAAGGCGCTCAACCGGCCGAAAGAAACCGACCCGATCCGGACCGTGCGCGGCTCTGGCTATGCCATCGACGATCGCTTCGGGCGGGAAGACTGATCGTCAGGCGATCGAGAGATAACGACCGATAAAACGTATCGAGCTCGGCTTTGAAAACCAAAGCCGAGCTCGATGTTTTTTAAAGGCCGAACTTCCAGGCGCCGCGCTCAGGCGGCGGCGCGATCAGCGGAACGGCCGGCGGTCGCGACGGCGATCGGCGGCGGGCTGATACGCCACCCGCGAATGATGCGTGCAGTAGGGGCCGTCTTCCTTGGTCTGCCCGCCGCAGAAGAAGAAGTCCGGGCTGCCCGGGTCGCCCACCGGCCAGCGGCAGGTGGCGTCGGTGAGCTGCACCAGCGTGCGGCGCTGCTCCATCGGAATGACGGCTTCGATCAGTTCCGGCTCGGCCTCGACCTCATAATCGTAGGCCAGCGCGGTGTTGCCACGCACGGCCGGCCGCGACACCCGCACCATATGCGAGGCCGGGCGTGCTTTCCGCGGCCGCGGGGTGGAGGAGGACGGGCTCTTGGCCCGGCCCGACAGGCCCAGGCGGTGAACCTTGCCGATCACGGCGTTGCGGG
>JBQCFU010000311.1:0-2102 GCA_051958775.1 Pseudolabrys sp. | reverse complement strand
AATGGTCGCCATGCAGATGCGAGAGAATGATGCCATCGATCGCGTTGAGATCGATGTCGTAGTGTTTCAAACGCGGCAAGGCGCTGGCGCCGCAATCGATCAGCAGAACGCTCTTCGCCGTACGCAGATGAAAGCAGGTGTTGGCGCGACCGCCCGACCCGAACGCATCGCCGGAGCCGATGATGGTGATCTGCATGCCGGCAAACTACGCTTTCGCGCTTGGCCGTGCCGACACCTCGCCATACCAGCGGCGGACATGGGTGAGATTGTCCGGCACGGTGAGCTTCACCGGCTTCATGAAATCGACCGTCACCAGCGTGGTGATGTCCGCCACCGAAAAACGATCGCCGGCGACGAACGGTCGTCCTGCAAGATCGCGATCAAGGATCTCGAGGAAGTCGAACACCTTCGACTTGTTCGCTTCGCCGTAAGCGGCCACCTGCGGCACTTCCATCTGGCTCATGGCCGGGTGCAGATGTCGGAATACGTTGGAGACCGGCGTCAGGAAGTGGAAGTCCACGCGACGTTCCCACATCTCGATGACCGCCTGTTCCTTCGGATCGCGCCCAAACAGTGAAGGCTCCGGCTGCTTCGCCTCGAAATAGCGGCAGATCGCGATCGACTCGCTAATCACCGTTCCATCGTCGAGTTCGAGGGCGGGAACGCGCTGCACCGGATTGATGGCGCGATAGGCGTCGCTCTTGTGCTGCAAGGCGCCGAGGTCGATCTGCTCGACCGGAACGGAAATCCCCTTTTCCGCCAGGAAAATCCGCACGCGGCGCGGATTGGGCGCGCGACCCCCGTCATACAGCTTCATTGGTACTGCCTCCCTGTCACCTGCAGCGAACTGCCCGCAGCAATATGCGTCAAGGCAGATCCGTCAAACGATTATTAACCATAGTTTTGCCGCTGAACTTAAGGTGGCTTTTAAGGATTTGCGCGAGGTTGCGGCAGTTTATTGCGTATCCGGTCGCCATGCCCATTCCGAGCGAATTGCCCGACCTTGCCCTGCCACCGGAGAGTTCTCCGGTGAACCGGCGCCTGTCGTCGCAGCATGTGCGCGAGGCGCGTGACCGGTTGACCTCGACCAGCGGCACGCGCCCGGCCTTCGACTCCGAATTGCTGCGGCTTTATGCGCAGAACCGGATGTCCGCGTCGCTGATCATCCTGCTGCTGATCGGCACTATCGGCTTCCTGTCGAGCCTGTGGACCGGCGCCGTGACCGCCGGCGCATGGATGGCCTCCGTGCTGGTGATCCATGCGGTCATCATCACCAAGTGCCGTCAATTCCTTGCAGCGCCCAACGGCGCCGCCGAAATGCGTGCCTGGCGGCTGCGCTTCATCATGCTGGACCTGTTCTACGGTCTCGCCTGGATGTTCATCCTGATTCATCCGGTCGGCGTCGACGAAAGCTCCGGCACGTTCATGCTGTTCGTCATGCTGCTGGTCGTCGCAGTGTCGAGCATGCTCGCGTCGAGCCTGCCGATGGCGGTGTTCGCGGCGACCTTCCCGGTGACGGCGGCCGTGGCGCTTGACTTCCTGCTGCTCGGCTCGCTCCGCAATTATATCCTCGCGGCCATGGCGATCGCCGCGCAGGGATACTTCGCGCTGCTGTCGTTCCGCCTCTATTCGACCACGCTCTCAACGCTGGAAGCGCGCGCCGAGAAGGACGCACTGATCGGCGAACTCGAACAATCGAAAGCGGTGTCCGACGAGGCGCGGCGTCGCGCGGAAGCGGCGAACATCTCCAAGTCACGCTTCCTCGCGCAGATGAGCCACGAACTGCGCACGCCGCTCAACGCCATCCTCGGCTTCTCCGAGGTGATGAAAGGCGAAATCTTCGGCGAGCACACGGTGCCGGCCTACAAGGAATATTCCGCCGACATCCATAATTCGGGCGTGCATCTGCTCGGTCTGATCAACGAGATCCTCGATTTGTCGCGCATCGAAGCCGGCCGCTACGAACTCAACGAGGAATCGATCTCGCTGACCGCCATCGTCGAGGATTGCCACCATCTCCTGAAGCTGCGCGCCAGCAACCGCGGCATCACCATCCACGAAGCGTTCGAACCGGACCTGCCGCGGCTCTGGG
This sequence comes from Pseudolabrys sp., assembly GCA_051958775.1. Lineage (GTDB taxonomy): Bacteria > Pseudomonadota > Alphaproteobacteria > Rhizobiales > Xanthobacteraceae > Pseudolabrys. The sequence goes on along the minus strand of JBQCFU010000311.1, from coordinate 10 downwards.
GCGACGAGCG
>JBQCFU010000310.1:0-4590 GCA_051958775.1 Pseudolabrys sp. | reverse complement strand
CTGCACACCGAATGCCGGGATCAGCAGAAATGACGGCAGCAGCGCGCCGACAATCGCGCCCGCGGTGTTGGCGGCATAAAGGCGGCCGCCTGCCGCGCCGATCTGGCCGTTGCGCGGTTCAAGCGCACGCACGAGAACCGGTAGCGTGCCGCCCATTAGGAACGGCGGGATGCCGACCAGCGCGAACACCAGCGGCCACGCGAGCCAGACGCTGTGCGCTTCCAGCGTCGCAAACAGCGGTGCGATCCGCGCCAGCGCCAGCGTTGTGCCGACACCGAGAACGGCGACGCCGGTTTCGAGGATCGCGTAGAACAGAACTGGCCGCGTGACGCGGTCAGCCCAGCGGCCCAGCACGAGGCCGCCCAATCCGAGGCCGGCAAAGAACGCACTGACGGCGGTGGTGACGGCGTAGACTTCCACGCCGACCACCAGGGAGAGCTGCTTGATCCAGAGCACCTGATAAACGAGTGCCGCGGCGCCTGATACGAACAGGAGCGACGCCGCCATCACACTCATGCGCTGGAGCAGCGGTGCAGGGCGGGCCGCCGTCCGCCGCCTGGTCTTGAGAGCGATCGCTGCTGGGTCGTTGCGTGCCACGCCCGCACGTCCTACCTGGACTTCTCGTTCTTCAGCAGAACGTCGATTGCCTGGATGATCTTCAGTTGCGGATTCGCCTTGCAATATACGATGAGCTGATGCTCGCCCGACTTGGCGCGCGGGATGTGCGCGTAGTGCTTCTTGGCGAGGCCGTTGTACCAGCCGCTATACCAGGCCGCGAGCATGTCGGCGTCTTCCTGATAGGTGTTGGCCAACTGCGCGCAGGTCAGCGCCTGCACGTCGATGTAGCCGTTCGCGTCCGCATAGCTTGAAAGCTCGACGGCGGCGTTCGCGGGTGCGATGAGAAACGTGCTCGCAGTCATCAGTGCAGCTGTTGCTGTCCGGATCATTCGCATGGTGCGACTCCGACTGTTGGGGGATGAAGAGGGGCTTTCACCGGCCGTCCGAGTGCCGACGGCCGGTGAAGCATCAGGTTGCGCGCGTTATTCCAGCCCGCGCTTCTTGAACGACTCGTCGATCTTCCTGTCGACCCCGCGTCGGATCTGGTCGATGCTGAAGCTCGCGATGCGTTGGCTTGGCGGATAGGCAACGAATGTGCCGAGGAATTCGGCGGCCTTTATCTGCCCCATCGCGATCATGTAAGCATTTTCGGTGCGCCATTGATCGTAGCCCATGCCGGAGATGTCGGCATGTTCGTAGGGATCCATGCGCAGGTTGAACACCTTCGGCACACGACGTGACGTAAAGGGGTTTGCCCACACATCGAATTGACCCGGCTGCTTCTGCTCTTCAAACACGAGCTTCCAGTTGCCTTGACGCATGGCGACCAGGTCGCCGTCGTCGTTGAAGTAAAAGAACTGGTCGCGCGCGCTGTTTTTGGATTTTCCGGTGAGATAGTCGAGCTGCTTGAAGCCGTCCAAGTGATTGTGGAAGGTCACCGAATTTCCAGTCGGCTGCCATCCCTTGAGCAGGCGGTCTTTAACGCCGGCATCTCCCGCTGCCGCCAGTAAGGTCGGGAACCAGTCCAGCCCCGAGATCACGTCGTTGGAAACTTCACCGGCCTTGATCTTTCCAGGCCAACGAACCATGGCAGGCACGCGAAAAGCGCCTTCCCAGTTGGTGTCCTTCTCGGAACGGAATGGCGTTGTCGCGGCATCCGGCCAGCTGAAGGCGTTTGGTCCGTTGTCTGTTGTGAAGACGACGATGGTGTTGTTGGCGATGCCAAGATCGTCGAGCGTCTTGAGCAGTTTGCCGACGTTCATGTCCATCTCGACCATGCCATCGGCGTATTCATTGCCGGGCATGCCGCTCTGACCACGCATCGAATCCCGCACATGCGTAAACATGTGCATCCGCGTGAAATTCATCCACGTGAAGAACGGCTTGTTGGCTTTGGCCTGACGCTGGATGAAATCGATCGCGGCGCCGGTCGTCTCGTCGTCGACCGTTTCCATGCGCTTTCTGGTCAGCGGTCCCGTGTCCTCGATCTTTCCATCTGCCGAGGCACGAAGAACACCGCGCGGTGAATAGGCTTTAACGAAAGCAGGATCGTCCTTCGGCCAGTAGGGGCGCTCCGGCTCTTCCTCTGCGTTCAGGTGGTAGAGGTTGCCGAAGAACTCATCGAAGCCGTGATTGGTCGGAAGGTACTCATCCCGATCTCCGAGATGGTTCTTGCCGAACTGACCGGTGGCATATCCGAGAGGCTTGAGCGCCTGGGCGATGGTGATGTCGCCCTTTTGCAGGCCGACCGTGGCGCCGGGGATGCCGACTTTACATAGGCCGGTGCGCAGGCAGGCCTGACCGGTGATGAAGGTCGAGCGGCCGGCGGTACATGAGTTCTCGGCATAGTAATCGGTGAAGATCATGCCTTCGCTGGCGATTCGGTCGATGTTCGGCGTCTTGTAGCCGACGAGCCCGCGCGAATAGGCGCTGACGTTTGATTGGCCGACGTCGTCGCCGAAGATGACCAGGATGTTCGGTCGCTGTTGCTGTTGTTGCGCCATTGCAGGCGTTGCGCCGAGAAGCCCAGCGAATGCCATCCCGAGCGTTGCCGCTATGGCGGTGCCGGCGAGGATGCCGGCACGCCTTCGGTACGGCGGATCCGTTCTGACGGCGCTTGTTATAGGTATCCGGTCGGTTCGCTCTTTAGTCATCAGATGCTCCTTTCTCGCATGACGCATCGGAAACCGAGATGACTTGTCGAGGTATCCATGGCCTCGGCATGCCGGGCTGCCGGTCGATAGCGACGGCAGTAATTGGGCGCGCACAGATGCGAGCCGCCCTTGATCACCTTGCGAGGAATGCGAACCTCGGGATGCGACGTGTCGTAGCTGCGCTCTTCCGTGGCCCCACGAGGATTTTGTGGAATGCAGCATGCCTTGGCTGCATCCGCTTCGTGCTTCGGTGCGTACCAGTCGGCGGTCCATTCCCAGACGTTGCCGATCATGTCGTGCAAGCCGTAGCCGTTCGGCGGAAACGCGGTGACCGGCGATGTGCGCTCGAAGCCGTCCTCGCCCAGATTCTGAAGCGGGAATTCGCCCTGCCAGGTGTTGGCCATGTGTTTGCCGCCGGGTGCGAATTCATCGCCCCAGGCGAATTCGGCGCCGTCGAGACCGCCGCGCGCGGCGAATTCCCATTCCGCTTCGGTCGGAAGATCCTTCCCCGTCCAATGCGCAAAGGCGAGCGCGTCGGCGAACGACACGTGCACCACAGGATGATTGTCGAGCGCGTTGATGTTGCTCTTGAGCCCGTAAGGGTGACGCCAGTCGGCGCCCTTCATGAAGCTCCACCACTGGCTCCAGTCTCGCAGGTTTGAAACACGGGTGGGCGGCGAGAACACCAGCGAGCCGGCATAGAGCATGTGCAGAAGAGCGCCGGGATAGTCGGCGGGATCGGGCGGGACTTCGGCCTGGGTTTTGTGGCCGGTGGTGCGCACGAATTCCTTGAATTGCCGGTTGGTGACCGGTGTACGGTCCATCCAGAATGCGCCGACCGTGACGCGATGCGTCGGCGCTTCTTCCGGATAGTGCTTGTCGGAGCCCATGCGGAATGTGCCGCCGGGAATCAGGAGCATCCCCTCGGGGGCGCGACTGGCTCGAACCTGGGAGCTGACCAAACCGCTCAAGTCATTCACGACTCTCGCCTCTTCGTTGGGCGTCGAGCCTGGGCCGGCCAGGTTCGATCACGACGAAGGTGAGGCTAACGGCGAGGCAAATTCGCGAATAGTTGGACCGAGGGCCAATAACCTGATGGGCAGCGCGAAGCCCATTTCCTGTCGATGCAGGAATATTTGAATGCGTGTCGGAAACGAGGCGCGAAGGTTATATTCGGGCGGCTGTGTTATGTGCAGCCGACATCAGATTGACCTTCCGGACTCTTTTGATCGCTCACGACATGCCTGTCGGCAATGTCGCGGATCTCGTCAAGTGCGAGTCTGATGATATGCGCAACTGACGTTAATCCGAGGTCGGCGGCGTGATTGTGGGCTTCCGACAATTTCCAGATGAGCAATCGCTCGCCTTCAGGCAGTCGTGATGCCATGGCGCACACCCGCTTTTTGCATTCCGGCAGAAGCCTGGCGGCTGTCCGGTCGCGGGTTGATGCCCGAGGGTGCTTCGTGCCCCTCTTATTGTTGCAAGACTGCGCCCTACGGCGAGAAATAGCAACTTGGATTCATGCAGAATAAAAAATTTAAATGCCATGAATGGGGTGAGTGAAAGGGGCGTCAGAGCAGCGAATGGCAGCGTGAAAAGAAAAAATGAGCACAATATTTCGAAATCAGCAGGCGGAGCTGTCGATCAAGCCTGCCGGTCGATCGTCACGTATCCTCTCTTACCGACGTTCGCTGCGCATGCCGCTTCCCGGGGAACGTGCCGACAGGCACGGTCGTTCCTTGTAACGTGCGGCAACGATACTGCGACCTCGCGGCCGCTTCTGACAGACGCTGTCGACGTAATTTTTGACGGCATCACGGAAAGCCGAAGTCTCGGTCATGGCTCACGCAAAGAACACAAAACGGACAACAAAGGCAGG
>JBQCFU010000309.1:0-6733 GCA_051958775.1 Pseudolabrys sp. | reverse complement strand
GACAGGATGTGCTCCCCCGGCGTCGCGGTCCAGCGATAACGCCAGCCGCGCCACGCATAAGGCCCTTGCGCCGGGTCAAGCGTAGCCGGGTTCCAGACGCCGTCGATGCCAAAGTCGACCGTTGCGATCGGCACGCCGCCGCCGGACCAGGCGCGGCCGACGATCTCGTGTTCGCCGGCCTCGACGATGCGATGGCGCGTGTACCAGTCGGGCATGCCCGGCGGCGTCATCAGTGACTTCACGCGCAGATGCGTCACCGGCGTGCCGGCGTCGCCCTTCTTCTGGCGATAGACGTAATTGCCGACCTGCTGATAGCCGTCGAACGGCCGATCCAGCACGTCGATGCGGTCGAGCCATTTGACGCTGGCCATGCCGAACCAGCCGGGCACGATCAGCCGCAGCGGAAAGCCGTGCTGCGGCAACAGCGGCGCGCCGTTCATGGCCCAGACCAGCAGCACGTCCTCGTGCATCGCGAGGTCCGGCGTCAGGCTGCGGCCGAAATCGTGCTCGCGCCCGGCGTCGATGCCGCGATCGCAGCCGAGGAACGCCACATCGCGCGCCGCGTCGGTGAGCCCGGCGCGCTCCAGCACATGCCGCAGCGGCGTGCCGGTCCACTCGGCGGTGCCGACTGCGCCATATTCCCACGGCTGCGTCTGCCAGCGCGGATTGACGTGGGCGCGGCCGTTGCCGGCGCATTCCAGCGTGACGCGCAGTGTGCGCTGCGGCATTTCACGCAACGCAGCAATCGACAGATCGAGCGGCTGCCGCACGCAGCCGGAGACCGACAATCGCCAGGCGGCTGCGTCGGCGATGAACGGCACATCGAAATGGATCAGGAGGAAGTGCAGGCCCGCAGGCGTGACATCATAGCGCAGCGCTTCCAGGGGCAGGCCGGAATTGCGGTTCGCCAGTCCGACTTCCTCGCGCGCGAAATCGCCCGCCGTATGCACGCGCGGGGCGCTGGCCGCGCGGGAAGAGGAAGCAGAGGCCATTGCGACGATCCGAGAACTTTAGACCTTTTCAGGCTACCAAGCTTGGCTGTTGCTGCAAGCTGCGTTTTACTGACCGTCCCGCCGTTCTTCCTTTCACCGCACATCGTCAGGGCAGGCGCGAATGCCGTATTCCGACTATCGTCCCGATCTCATGGGTTCTGCGACGCTCGAGCCTGCGGGCCGGGTCGAGGCCGGCTCGATGCAGAGCTTCACGCTGACCTATACGGCAGGCCGGTTCGGCCTCGACGATACCGGGTCGCTGAAGATCGGCTTCCGTTTTGCGACGGATTTCGGCCCGGTGCAGTTAAACGATCCGAAGGCCGCGGGCTACACCACGGTGGAAGCCTCGAACGGCGCGACGCTCGATGTCAAATGGGAGTTCAAGCGCAACATCCGGCCATGGAGCCGTTCGCTCTATATCGGCGTGGTCAAGGAATTCCTCGCACCCGGCGACACCATCACCGTCCGCTTTGGCGACCGCCGCCAGGGATCGCCCGGCATCCGCGTGCAGACCTATTGCGAATCCGAGTTTGAATTCCGCGTGCTCACCGATGCGATTGCCACCTATGACTATGTGGCGCTGCCGGTCAGCCCGCAGATCAACATCGTGCCGGGACCGGGCGTGCGCTGGACCGCGCTGCTGCCGACCGCGGTGCGCGCCGGGACGCTGTTCGCGCTCGCTTTGAAGATCGACGACAAATGGGGCAATCCGTCCGATCAGGTCGAGCGGGTCGTGCATCTCGCGGCCGAAGGCCCCATTGTGGGATTGCCGAAGACGGTGACGCTCAAGCGCGGCGAGTTCGGCGCGGTGGTGAAGGATTTGCGCGTCGCTGCGCCCGGCATGGTCGGCATCAGCGTGCGCGACGACAGCGGTGCGGAGATCTGCCGCGCCAATCCGCTGCAGGTGCTCGCGACCGATGCGCAACTCCTCCATTTCTGGGGCGATACCCACGGCCAGTCCAACGAAACGCTCGGCACCAATTCGGCGCGCGATTATTTCGCCTTTGGCCGTGACAAGGCGCATCTCGATGTGATGGGCCACCAGGGCAACGACTTCCAGATCACCGGCGCGTTCTGGCGCGAACTCAACGTGCTGACCAGGGAATTCGACAAGCCCGGCAGCTTCGTCTGTATTCCGGGTTACGAATGGTCGGCCAATACCGCGGTCGGCGGCGACCGCAATGTGCACTACCGGCACGAAGGCGAGAAGATCCATCGCTCATCGCATGCGCAGAGCGCCGACGCCATCGACATCGTCGATGAGAACAGCGACGCGCACACCGCGCATGACCTGTTCGAGAAACTGAAGGGCAAGGACTGTGTCGTGCTCGCCCATGTCGGCGGTCGCTATGCCGACGTGAAATTCGCCCATGACGGTACGCTGGAAACGGCGGTGGAGGTGCATTCGGCCTGGGGCACGTTCGAGTGGATCCTGCACGATGCGTTCGAGAAGAATTACCGCGTTGGCGTCATGGCCAATTCCGACGGCCATAAAGGCCGTCCCGGCGCGTGCTATCCGGGCGCGTCGTTCTTCGGCAGCATGGGTGGGCTCACCTGTTTCCTCGCCGACAAGCTCAATCGTGATGGCATTTTCGACGCGATGCGGCGGCGGCATCACTACGGCACGACCGGCAACCGCGCCTTCGCCGATGTGTCGGTGGCGCTCAAGAGCGACGGTGCGGTGTTCGACCGCGACCCGGCCTTGGAGGAGAGCAAGCCGAAAGCCACGCGGCGGCTGATCATGGGCGATATTGCCCGTGTGAAGGATGACACGGTGGAATGGCAGATCGACGTCGCCGGTTCGGCGCCGATCGAGCGGCTCGATCTCTATGACGGTCTGGAGCGGCTGGAGACGATCCGGCCTTATGACGCGAAGCAGCTCGGCCGCCGCGTGCGGCTGGTTTACGAGGGCGCGGAATATCGCGGCCGTGCGCGTACGACGGTGTGGGACGGCACGATCGAGATCGCCGGCAACCGCATCCTGCGCGCCGCGGTGATCAACAACTGGAATCTTGACCGTGGCATTCAGGAGCAGACCGCCAACGCCATCCGGTTCAAGGCGGTGACCACGGGCAATTACGGCGCCATCGACCTGTGGCTGGCGGAGGAGGGCGGCACGCTGCGCTTCAAGACCCCGCCGGTGTCCGGCGAGGTGGAGATCGCATCGCTCGGCGTCGATCCGCGCGTGTTCGAGGCCGGCGGCCTCGATCGTGCGGTCAGCGTGCAGCGCCTGCCGGAGACGATGACCACGTCGCGGCTCACCTTGAAGCGGCCCGTCAATGTGCGCCGAACCGGCGATACGCGGCTTTATCTGCGCATGCAGCAGGAAGACGGCCACCGGCTGTGGACCAGCCCGGTGTATCTGTTCCGGGACTAGCGCTTCAGGTCCGGTAGCTCGGGTCGATCCGGTCGAGGTGCCGCAGCATGGCCGGCCACTCGACCTCGCCGAACGGTGCCTCGTCACTGTCGAAGCCCTGCGCCGCCGTCTTCACGCTGACGCTCTCGGGCACGGTGTTCAGGCGGCGGCCCGTCGCCATCGCCATGAGCTGGACCTGACAGGCCTTCTCGAGGTGATGCAGGATGCTGAACGCCAGCGGGATCGAGCGCGCCGCGACCAGCAGGCCGTGATTGCGCAGGATCATCGCCGGGTGCGACCCGAGATCGCGCACCAGCCGCGTGCGCTCGTCGAGATCGAGGGCAAGCCCCTCATAGTCGTGATAGCCGAGCCGCTGGTAGAAAAGCTGCGCGTGCTGCGACAGCGGCAGCAGTCCTTCCTCCAGCATGGAGACGGCGATGCCGGCCGTCGAATGCGTGTGGATCACGCAGCGCGCGTCCTCGCGCCCGCCGTGCACGGCGCTGTGAATGACGAACCCCGCCTTGTGGATGCGCGCATGGCTGCCGTCGACGACATTACCGTCAAGATCGATGCGCACCAGGTTCGAAGCCATCACCTCGTCAAAGGCCATGCCGAAGGCGTTGAGCAGGAAATGTTCCTGTGGCCCCGGCACGCGCGCAGAGATGTGGGTGAACACCAGATCGGTCCAGCCGAACAGCGCCACCAGACGATAGCAGGCGGCAAGCTGCACCCGCGTCTCCCACTCCTCCGCGGAAAATTTTGCGGCGGTACGGGTTGTTGCAGTCATGCTGGTGCTCACGGCAGTCGCTCCTGATCGGTGCTCAGTTCATCTGGATGTTGGCGGCGCGGATCACGTCGCCCCATTTTTTCGTTTCGCTCGCCATGTAGCGCTTCATCTCGTCGGGGCTGCTCTGCAGCGGATCGATGCCGGCATCCATCAGCTTCTGCTTCACCTCGGCGGAGCCGATGATCTGCACATAGGCATCGTGCAGGCGCGCCACGATCTCCGCCGGTGTCCTGGCGGGAAGCGCAAAGCCCTGCCAGGCCCAGGCTTCAAAGCCCGGATAGGTCGCGGCGACGGTCGGGACGCCGGGAAGACCGCCAAATGGTGTCGGCGAGGCGACACCGAGCGCCTTGAGCTTCGGATTCGAAAGTTGCGCGCGCGCCGTGGCGTAGTCGACGAACAACATGCCGACCTCGCCGCCGAGCAGACCCTGCATGGCCGGGGCGGCGCCGCGATAGGGCACGTGGGTCAGCTTGACCTTGGCGATCTGCATGAACAGTTCCGCCGCGAGGTGAACCGGACTGCCGATGCCGGAGCTTCCGTAGTTGATCGCCTCCGGCATGGACCGGGCTTCGTGCACCAGGTCGGCCACCGAATTGGCTTTGACGAGATCGGTGTTGGTCAGCAGCACGATGGCGAAGCGCCCGGTAAGCGAGATCGGCGCGAAATCCGCCTGCGGATCGTAGGACAGCTTCTTGTAGAGCGAGACGTTGTTGGCGAACGACGCGTTGTCGCCGAGCAGGAATGTGTAGCCGTCGGCCGGTGACTTGGCGACCATGTCGGCGCCGACGATGGTGCCCGCGCCCGGTTTGTTCTCGATGATGATCGGCTGGCCCAGTTTGTCGGCCATCAGCGGGCCGACCACCCGCGCGAAGAAATCCGTGCCGCCGCCGGCCGCATAGGGGACGATCAGCCGGATCGGCCGGCTGGGATAATTCGTCTGCGCCCATCCCGCGCGCGTGGCGAGGAACGATGCCGTAACGGCACCGGAAGCCAGGAAAGATCGCCGTGAGATCATGGTCGTATTCCCCCGTTTGCGCGCCGTGCGGATCAGCCTGTGCCGGTGCTTGTGCGCGCACCGTGCGGGGCGGGGAGGGAAATGAGAATTGCAAATGCCGGAACGTTTAATAACATTCCTGATATCAATCGGAATCCGAGGCCGATGGACTTTCAGACCCATCTGACGATCCGGCAATTGCGGCTGCTGAAAGTGCTCGGCAAGGAGCTTAATCTGCGCCGCGCCGCGGAGGTTTTGAATTCATCGCAGCCTGCAGTGTCGCGCAGCCTGATGGAAATCGAAGCGACGCTCGGCGCGCGGCTGTTCGAGCGCAGCACGCGCAAGGTGACTGTGACGCCGGTCGGGCGCAACTTGATCTGGCACGCCGAGCGCATCCTCGGCGATCTTGAACAGGCGCAGAGCGACTTTCAGGCGCTGTCGCGCGGTGCGGCCGGCGGTCTCGATGTCGGCGTGTTGCGCGGCTTCTCGCCGGGCGTCCTCGCCGACGCCGTCACCTTGATGAACACGCGCATGCCGCGGATCGACATCCGGTTTCGCGAGGGCTTCGTCGAGGACCATGTCGATAATCTCGAACACGGCCGCGTCGATCTGGTGCTCAGCCATCTCGAACTGCCGTCGCTGTCGAAGCAGATCGTGGTCGATCCGCTTTATGAGGATTCGATCGGCCTGCTGACCTCGCGCAAGCATCCACTCGCCCGGCGCAAGCGCGTCGAATGGCGCGAGATCGTCGATTATCCCTGGGTGGTGCCGCCGGTCGGAACGACGGTGCGGCTTGCGCTCGAACGCATGCAGCTCAATCTGTCGCCCCGCAAGGAGCGGCGGCCGATGATCGAGGTGACGGCGCCGCATTTCGCGGTGGCGGTGATCCGTCGCAATCACGATGCGATCGCGGCGATGCCGATGCAGTTGGCGCGCTGGTTCGATGCCGAGCTTGGCGCCGCGCAATGCCTGAAGATGGAGAGCGGCCTGCTGGCCTGGCCGCTCTATTCCGCGCGGCTGCGCACGCGGCAGATTTCCGATGCCGCGCGTCTGTTCGTCGATTGTCTCAAGACCGTGGCGGGCACGGAGGCGGCGCGTTCCTCCTCCGCCTGAGGCTGCTCAATCCCGATTGAGGATCGTTACACGGCCCTGAGTCGGCTCGATATGCAGTTCGTCGCCGCTCCTGATCAGCGTGGTCGGCGGGCCGTCGTCGAACCGGTCCATCATCGTCATGCCGGCGAAGGCGGCGCCCTGCGCGAGGATGGTATTGGCGCGGTCGAACAGGATCGCCTTCGGCCCCATGTTGCGCGCGGTCATTTCGCGCAGCATCCAGGCCGAAGCGACGCCGCCCTTGGCGGTGACGAGCACCAGGATCTTGCCGACATAATTCTCGCGGGGGAGCTTGTGCGCGGGACGCGAGAACACACCCTTGATGGGGGCGCGGTCGTAGCGGGCCGAGAAATTGTCGTCGGCGACGAGCGCGATGCCCTTGATTTCCGGGCCGATGCCGCGGTGACAGGTCAAGACTTTCGGCATCAGGCGATCCGTCCCGCGGCGGCGAAGTCGATGCATTGCTCGGTGCTGGCGAGCGTCGGCTTGTAGCC
>JBQCFU010000308.1:0-3168 GCA_051958775.1 Pseudolabrys sp. | reverse complement strand
GGGTTCTTGAAGTTGTAAGTCAGGCCGGTGACGACGGAGAATTCATATCCGGTCTGCGGATTGAAATAGGTGTAGCCGACGCCGCCGTCGGCAGCCCAATGACCGAGACCGAGATTGACGATCCGGTTCGAGTCATATGAGCCGACCGGCAGGTTGAACATGCCGTAAACCATGTAGTTGTGAACGCCGTTGTTCCAGCGCAGCGTCGGCTGGAAGAACAGGTCACCGAATGCGGTCACCGATTGGTCGATGCTCCGGCTGGTAGCGAAGCCGATCGGGCCGAGTGCGCCCGCGACGTTCGCATCGATATTGGCCTGCTGGCGTCCGTAGACCGCGAGCATGGTCAGCGCGAATTGACCGCCAAACACCGGCTCGGTGAAGACATAGCTGGGGCTGAGCAGGCTGACGTCGACATGGGCATTGAGTTCGGCGTTGAGATTGACCGTCAGCGGGACCGTGCGGTTGGGAAGGTTGATGGCGCGCGATGCGGCGACATTGCCGCCGGCTGAGACGGACGAATGCAGATAGGTGATGCCGAGCGACCAGCCCGGCTGAAGCGGCGTTGCCGCGAGGCTGCCGAATGCGCCGGGCAGCCAGAAGCTGACGCCGCCCTGATCGGCGTACGCTGTTCCAAAAGTTGCTGTCCAGGCGACGATTGCGATGGCGATGGAGTATCGCATGGCTGCTCCGGATCAATGGATGGGGAATTGAAAGTTGATGCCGCCGAAGATCTGCCATTTCGGCGCGCCGTTTCCGTCGTGCCAGGCAGTCCATTGCGGTTCGATGAAGGCATTGGCGGTGACGCCGCCGTCGAGCAGGAACACACGGCCAAGGCCGAGACCGACAGGGATGTAGGAATTCCGGTTCTCGAGATCGAAATTCCAGATGCCGCTCGATCGGATATAGAAGCGGTTGGGCAGGTTGATGTTGACGATCGGCTGGATCGTCAGAAGATTGACCGGCGCGCGCCCGAAATCGTTGGCGAAGGAATGCTGGTAGGTCGCAAGGCCGCCGAGCAATCCCCAGCTTTGCGGCGCAATCACCACGCCGGCGGCGCCGAGTTGCCAGCGTCCGTTGCCGAGCGTGGAGCGGGTGGCGGTCGGTGCGACGAGAATGGGGCCGAACGCCAATGTCAGATCCTTGCTGACGGGCATCGGCGTCAGATTCATCAGCGTCGTGTCGCCGAGGCCGGTGTCGTATCCGGTGAGGCCGGGCGCGGTCGCCAGCGGCAGCGTGAAGCGAAACAGCTGGCCGTGATCGCCCAGTTTCCACGGGACCAGACCGCGGAACAGAAACTGATTGGCGTAGCCGGATGCCCCGTGGAAAGACGGGATGTAATAGTCCTGAAGGTTGATCGTGATCTTGGGGGTCAGCGGATTGTTGGCATCGTTGACCGATTCATGATCGGCCTGCTGGCCCCATGCCTGGGATGCCAGAACGACGGCTGTCCCCACGATCATGCCGTGTAGAAATCTCACGCGCCCCTCCTTCTCGGAGGGAAGCGTGAGGTTTTCCAGAGCGGACGTCGAGTTGGACCGAGGTCCAACAGACAAAGCCACAAATCGGGAAGAGTCTGTGTCTTTTGACCCGCCGGGCGAGCGAGCGCCGCGTATTCGAGCCAGCATCAGTTGGCGATCTTACAAAGTCCGGTCATTTCATCTCGACGAAATCGCCGGGTTTCAGCTCCTCGGTAGACGGGCTTTGCGCATACGCAGTCGCTGCGCTGCTCAGCAGCAGGATCGCGGCCAGTGTCCGTTTCATCGTGGCGCTCCCAAACGTGGATCATCGTCTGGAAGACGTGTCGCGACGGGCGAGGAAACGGCCAATTGGACCGAGGGCCAACAGGTGTCGACCGGGCTGGAGATTATCGGGGCGATGCGGCGACGCTGATCGCGGGCGGCGCCTTCTCCCAGCGATAGCCGCGGCGGGCCTGTTCGAAGCCGTAGTCGAACAGCGCGTTCATATAAACGCGGTCGAACGGGTCGGTGTCCGGCTTGTCAAAATCGCTGCGGATATAGGCCAGATTGAAGTCGATGCCGTCGCGCTTGGCGATGTTGGCAATACGGTAGAGATCATCAACGCCGTTTGCCGCGATGAGGGTGGAGACCGCGCGGCCGGCGACGTGGATGGTGTCGCGCGGAACCTGTTGCCACGGAACGCCGAGAAAGCCGTTGCGGATAATATAGGCGCGAATGGCGCGTTCGCGTTTATGCCGCGACCGCAGTCCCGGCGGGTAGAGGAAGGTCTGCGCCACGGTCCCTCCGTCGACATGCATCTCCTGATAGGAGCGACCATCGGCCACCGCATCGAACAGGACCGGCGGAAACAATCCGGGGACCGAGGAGGACGCCAGCAGAATCTTGGTCATCAGCTCGCGTGTCCTGGGATGGCTGCTCGCTGCAATCGCGCCGAGATTCCAGATCACAGGCCGTCCCACATCCAGATTGGTGGTGGCGATCAGGAGGAGACGGCCGCGCCGGTATTCGGCGGCGATCTGCCGGATCACCTCGTCCGTCAGATGGCCGGCGATCGTTCGAGCGAGGGGTGCCGAGTCGGCGAAGGCATCGTCGGCGACAACGGCAAGGAGCGACCGCTTCTCGAACACGTCGTGCGCGTCGATCTTGGTATAGATGTCGCGCAGCACCGGATCGTAATCGGATCCGAGGAACGCGAACGGCGCGATCAGTGCGCCGGTGCTGACGCCGGTCACGAGCTTGAAGTTCGGCCGGTCGCCATGAGCAGTCCAGCCCACCAGCACGCCGGCGCCGAACGCGCCGTTGTCGCCGCCACCGGAGAGAGCCAGTACCGAGAGAGGCTTTTGCATTGAACGCGGGTCGGCTGCGGCTTCGCGATGGACCGAAGCTTCGGCTTCCCGGGCGAGGGCCTGCAGACCGGACGGATCGAGATAATACCGGGCGTCAGGAATGCCGAATACGATGGCATCCGATGTGGCTGCGGCCGGCACCGCATCGCGGCGCGGCAAGGATCCGCAGGCGGCAACGACTGCGCCGAGGGCCAGCGCGATGATCAGCCGAACACTGCGCAACCGACCTTTCTCCTGCTCTCCGCTCGCGCTCTATTGGAAGGCGAACACTTTGTTCCAGTCGCGTTTCATGTCGACGATGGTCCAGCCGCGCCGCTCGGCTTCATCGAGCGCCTTGTCGAGCT
>JBQCFU010000307.1:0-2072 GCA_051958775.1 Pseudolabrys sp. | reverse complement strand
GGTCAGTTCGTCGGTTGCGTGCGCGGCATCGGAGAGGCGTGCAAGGATCTCGACTTCCCGGTCGTGTCCGGCAACGTCTCGCTTTACAACGAAACCAACGGCCGCGGCATTCTTCCGACTCCGTCGATTGGCGGCGTCGGCGTGATCGATGATTTCCAGAAGTCCGCGACGCTTGCGTTCAAGGCCGCCGGCGAAGTGATCCTGCTGATCGGTGAGACGCAGGGCTGGCTCGGCCAGTCGCTCTATCTGCGCGACGTCTGCGGCCGCGAAGAGGGCGCGCCGCCGCCGGTTGAGCTGATCGAGGACCGCGAGAACGGCGACCTCGTGCGCGGGTTGATCACCGACGGCGTGGTCACGGCGGTACACGACGTTTCGGACGGCGGCTTGCTGGTGGCGCTCGCGGAGATGGCCATGGCCTCTGGCATCGGTGCGACGCTGACGGCGGGGCCGGACGACACGCCGGCGCACGCTTACTGGTTCGGCGAAGATCAGGCGCGCTACATCGTCACCGTGCCGGCAGCATCTGCCTCGCAGGTGATCGAACGCGCTCGCGACGCGGGCGTGCTGGCGGAGCGGATCGGCGTCACCGGCGGCGACGCATTGAGCTTGCCCGGTGAGCGGCCGCTGGCAGTGGCGGATCTCAACCGGCGGTTCGAAGGCTGGCTGCCCGGCTACATGGCCGGCGCGGGGCAATAATCCGCCTCATTCGGGCGGCGGCGGCAATTCCGAGAAGGCGACCAGCAGCGCCAGGCTCAGTGCCGAGGCGACCAGTAAAGCCGTTTCGTACATAGTGGGCACATCCCCAGTTGGGTGACGGGCGTTCCTCCCGCGGATCAACGCCGCGGGCGCCTGTTTGTGCCGCGCCGGGCGGATTTTCCCGCTGATTTCCGTGCACACCGGCGCGCCGTGATGCCGCATCGGCTGATAGCCAGCCCATGCCACCGCAATTCTGGCATAATGCTGCGCGATTCACCCGGACCCCAGCCGATCCCGCGGTGGGCGGCCCGTTTCCGGGGACCCGAAGGAGCGAATATCACCATGGCAATGGATGCGGGCGAGATCGAACGCCTCATCAAGGCGGCCCTGCCGGACGCCGATGTCACGATCCGAGACCTCGCCGGTGACGGCGACCACTATGCCGCCTCGGTCATTTCCGCCTCGTTCAAGGGCAAATCCCGCGTCCAGCAGCACCAGATCGTCTATCAGGCGCTCCAGGGCCAGATGGGCGGCAAGCTGCACGCGCTGGCGCTGCAGACCGGGACGCCGGAGGGCTGACCCGGCCCGAGGGCGGCTGGGAGGTCAGGAATGGCCTTCACCAAGCCTGCCTTGCCCAAAAGGGAGGTCTTGCGTTCGCCGCCCAAAGGTACGATGTGTCAGTCACCGGCCAGACCTCGATGAAGCGCGTTTTCGGAACGCGATCCGGCCGATCCAACCACCGCTGCGACAGGCAGCAAAGGCAGACGACGACATGAGCATTCAGGACTTTATCCGCAACGACGTGACCAACAACGACGTGGTGCTGTTCATGAAGGGCAGCCCGCAGTTCCCGCAATGCGGATTCTCGGGGCAGGTCGTGCAGATCCTCGACCATATCGGCGTGCCCTATAAGGGCCTCAACGTGCTGGAGTCGCTCGAACAGCGCGACGGCAACAAGCAGTATTCGAACTGGCCGACGAACCCGCAACTCTACGTGAAGGGCGAATTCGTCGGCGGCTGCGACATCATCCGTGAGATGTTCCAGGCCGGCGAGTTGCAGTCGATGCTGAAGGACAAGGGCGTCGCGACTTCCACCGTCGCCTGACGCACTGATTTTTGAGTTTGCTGAACGCCAGTCCGGGGATGCCCGGGCTGGCGATTTGCGTGAGAGCATTTTCGAGCGGAGTGGGGCCGGTTCGCGGAAGAAAATGCGATAAACTAAGCCGGCACGAACCGGTAGGCGTTGTCCTTCTTCTCCACCTTGCCGACGCCCGGATAGGGCAGGTGGAAGCCAATCAGCGTCATGCGATCCTTGGCGAGACGATCGAGCATCGTCTTGCGCGTCGCGACAGCACGCTCCGCTTCGTGATCGGCGG
>JBQCFU010000306.1:0-6902 GCA_051958775.1 Pseudolabrys sp. | reverse complement strand
CGCGCCATTCGTGTTCGCGCTGTCGGTGATCGCGATCGTCTACACCTCGCTGGTCGCGCTGATGCAGGAGGACATGAAGAAGCTCATCGCTTACTCCTCCGTGGCGCATATGGGCTTCGTCACCATGGGCATCTTTGCTGCGACCACGCAGGGCGTGGCGGGCGGCATCTTCCAGATGGTGTCGCACGGCGTCGTCTCCGGCGCCCTGTTCCTTTGCGTCGGCGTCGTCTACGACCGCATGCATACGCGCGAGATCGCCGCCTATGGCGGTCTGGTGAACCGGATGCCGCTCTATGCGGCGGTGTTCATGCTGTTCACCATGGCCAATGTCGGCCTGCCGGGCACGTCTGGGTTCGTCGGCGAGTTCATGACGCTGCTCGGCACCTTCAAGGTCAACGTCCCGACCGGCACTCTGGCGACGCTCGGCGTCATCCTGTCGGCAGCTTACGCGCTCTGGCTCTATCGCAAGGTGGTGTTCGGAAAGCTGGAAAAGCCGTCGCTCGCCGCGATCCGCGATCTCGGCTGGCGTGAATCGCTGATCCTCGCGCCGCTGGTCGTGCTGACGATCCTGCTCGGCGTCGCGCCGACACCGGTGCTCGACATCTCGGCGGCATCCGTGAACCAGTTGCTCACCAACTATCATGCAGCGCTGAAGGCGGCCCAGACCGCCGCGCTGGCCCTGCAGTGAGGCGCACCCAATGACCGAAGCCTTCACCGCAACCATGCTGATGCCGGTGCTGCCGGAACTGACGCTCGCGGCCGGCGCGCTGGTGCTGCTGATGATCGGGGCCTTCTCCGGCCACCGCAGCCTCGCCGTGATCAACACGCTGTCGCTGCTGCTGATCGCCGCGGTTGCCGTCATGGTCGTGACGATGCAGCCGGGACGGCAGGTGGCGTTCGGCGGCAGCTTCATCGTCGATGACTTTGCGCGCTTCCTGAAGATTCTGGCGCTGGCGGCATCCGCCGCCACCATCGTCCTGTCGTTCGACTATCTGCGTGCGGAGAAGCAGCAGAAGTTCGAATATCCGGTGCTGATCCTGCTCTCGACGGTTGGCATGATGATGCTGATCTCGGCCAACGACCTGATCGCGCTCTATCTCGGCCTCGAACTGATGTCGCTCGCGCTCTATGTGGTGGCGGCGTCGAACCGCGACAGCACGCGCTCCACCGAAGCCGGCCTCAAATAGTTCGTCCTCGGCGCGCTGTCGTCGGGCATGCTGCTCTACGGCGCCTCGCTGGTCTACGGTTTCACCGGCACGGTGAGCTTTGCCGGTATCGCCAAGGCGGCGCAGCAGGGCGGCATCGGCCTCGTATTCGGGCTGGTGTTCCTGTTCGTCGGTTTCTGCTTCAAGGTCTCGGCGGTGCCGTTCCACATGTGGACGCCGGATGTCTACGAAGGCGCGCCGACGCCGGTGACCACGTTCTTCGCGTCGGCGGTCAAGGTCGCGTCGATCGCGATGTTCGTGCGCACCACCATCGTCGCGTTCCCCGGCATCACCCATCAGTGGCAGCAGATTGTCGTGTTCGTCGCCATCGCCTCGATGGCGCTGGGTTCGTTCGCCGCAATCGGCCAGCGCAACATCAAGCGGCTGCTGGCCTATTCCTCGATCGGCCATATGGGCTTTGCCTTGGTCGGCCTCGCCGCCGGCACCGCGGAAGGCGTGCAGGGCGTCTTGGTCTACATGACCATCTATGTGGCGATGACCATCGGCTCGTTTGCCTTTGTGCTGGCGATGCGCCGCGACGGCGGCCTCGTCGAGAATATCAGCGATCTCTCGGGCCTCGCGCGCACGCATCCGACCATGGCGTTCTTTTTCGGCGCGCTGTTGTTCTCGCTCGCCGGCATTCCGCCGCTCGCGGGCTTCTTCGCCAAGTTCTACGTGTTCCTCGCGGCGATCAAGGCGGGGCTCTATATCCTCGCCGTGCTCGGTGTCGTCACCAGCGTGGTCGGCGCTTACTACTATCTGCTGATCGTCAAGGTGATGTATTTCGACGAACCGGCGCCGCGCTTCGTCAAGATGGCGCCATCGCTCGGCGTGATGCTGGCGCTGTCGGGGCTCGTCAACATTCTGTTCTTCGTCTTTCCCGGCCCGCTGCTCGATGCGGCGACGGCCGCGGCAAAGTCGCTGTTCTAGATGCGGCTCGACCCTGCCGCGGTTGCGGCCGGTGTCCGGCTGACGGTTCACGAGGTCATCGGCTCGACCAACGCCGAGGCGAAGCGTCTGGCGCGCATCGGTGAGCGCGGCCCGCTCTGGGTCGTCGCGCGGACACAGACGCAAGGCCGTGGCCGGCGCGACAATGCCTGGGTCTCGCAGCCGGGCAATCTGTTCGCCTCGCTGCTGCTGACCGACCCCGCGCCGCCGGCGCGTGCACCGGAATTGGCCTTCGTCAGCGTTCTGGCGTTGACCGACGCGGTTTTGGCCTGTGCGCCGGCGCTCGGCGGGCAGGTGACGGTCAAATGGCCGAATGACATGCTGGTGGATGGCCGCAAGGCCGCCGGCATTTTGATTGAAGCGGAAGGCAGCGCAGTGGTGATCGGACTCGGTGTGAATTGCGTCAGTCATCCGCCGGAGACGGCTTTTCCCGCGACCGATCTTGCGAGCGTCGGCGCCGCGATCGATGCGGATGACGTCTTTGCCGCGTTGAGCGCCGCCATGGTGGCGCGCCTGCAGCAATGGTCGGCAGGCGCGGGCTTTGCCGCGATCCGCACCGACTGGCTGGCGCGCGCTGCCGGCCTCGGCGCGCCGATCCGCGTGCGGCTGCCGGATCGCGAGATGACCGGGCAATTCAGCGGGCTCGACGCGCAGGGCCGTCTCCTGCTCGGTCACGCCGACGGCACCACCGAGGTCGTCACCGCCGGCGATGTGTTCGGACTTGCAACCGGAGCGGGGCACTGAGCATGGCACCCGCGCAGACAGACTTGGTGTTCGCGCCGCTCGGCGGCGTCGGCGAGATCGGCATGAACCTGTCGCTTTACGGCGTCGGGCAAGGCCGTCAGCGCAAATGGCTGATCGTCGATCTCGGTGTTTCGTTCGCGTCGGAAGACCAGTTGCCCGGCGTCGATCTGATCCTGCCGGACATCGGCTATGTCGCTGAAGAAAAGCGCGATCTGGTCGGCATCGTGCTCACACACGCGCATGAAGATCACTTCGGCGCAGTGCTCGATCTGTGGCCGAAGCTCAAAGTGCCGGTCTATGCGACGCCGTTCACCGCTGCCCTGCTCGAAGCCAAGCGCCGCAGCGAGCCCGGCGCGCCGGAGGTCGAGGTCAAGATCATTCCGGTCGGGGGGCGTTTCACCGCCGGACCGTTCGACGTCGAACTCGTGTCGGTCGCGCACACCCATCCGGAATCGAAAGCGCTGATCATCCGCACGCCCGCCGGCACCGTGCTGCACACCCGCGATTGGAAGATCGACCCGACGCCGGTGCTCGGTCCGAAGACCGACGAGGCGAAACTGCGCGCGCTCGGCGACGAGGGCTGCCTCGCACTGATCGGCGATTCCACCAATGCGGTGCGGGAGGGCCGTTCGCCCTCGGAACAGGAAGTCGGCCGCACGATCACCGATCTGATCCGCTCTGCGCGCGGGCGCGTAGCGGTGACGACGTTTGCGTCCAATGTCGGCCGACTGAAAGTCGTCGCAGAAGCGGCGCGCGCCTGCGGGCGCGAAGTGGTGGTGGTCGGCCGCGCCATGGAACGCGTGGTGCAGGTGGCACGCGAGACCGGCAATTTTGAGGGCGTACAGGAATTCCGCAGCCAGGAAGCCTACGGCTATCTGCCGCCGGACAAGGTGGTGGCCCTGTGCACCGGCAGCCAGGGTGAGCCGCGTGCGGCGCTGGCGCGCATCGCCACCGATCAGCATCCGGAAGTGACGCTCTCGCGCGGCGATCGCGTGATCGTCTCGGCGCGCACCATTCCCGGCAATGAGAAGGCGGTCGGCCGCGTGCTCAATGGGCTGATCGAGCAGGGCATCGAGGTCATCACCGACCGCACGCATCTGGTGCATGTGTCGGGCCATCCACGCCGCGACGAACTCACCGACATGATCGGCTGGGTGAAGCCGAACATCCTGATCCCGGTGCACGGCGAAGCGCTGCATCTCTCCGAACATGCAAAGCTCGCGCGCAGCCTCGGTGTGCCGGAGGTGATCTCCTGCCGCAACGGCGATGTGGTGAAGCTGTCCGGCGTTGCCGGCGTGATCGACGAGATTCCGGCAGGGCGGTTCTACAAGGACGGTAAGCTGCTGGTGGATTCCCAGTCGCGCACGGTCGCGGACCGCCGCCGGCTGTCGTTCGCCGGCGTGGTGTCGATCGCGCTCGCGCTCGACGAGCGCGGCGAACTCGCCGCCGATCCGGAATATGACCTGATCGGCCTGCCGGAGCGCGACGCCGAAGGGAAGGCGATGGCCGACGTGATCGCGACGGTGATCGACCAGACGATCCAGTCGCTGCCGCGTCAGCGCCGTCGCGATCCCGACAGCGTCGGCGAAAGCGTGCGCCGCGCGGTGCGCTCTGCGGTCGCGGAGAGGTGGGGCAAGAAGCCCATGTGCCACGTCCACGTGCTTCCCGTATAAGTTTTTGCGGTATAATCGCGGCGAGAGGTACGAACAGATGATCGGACGCCTGAACCACGTTGCCATCGCCGTGAAGGACATCGCCAAGGCGACGGCGGTTTATCGCGACACGCTGGGCGCGCAGGTGTCCGAGAAGGTGGCGCAACCGGCACACGGCGTCAGCACCGTGTTTGTCAATCTGCCGAACACCAAGATCGAACTGCTGGAGCCGCTCGGCGATAAATCGCCGATCCTGAAATTCCGGGACAAGAGCCCGGACGGCGGCATCCATCACGTCTGCTATGAGGTCGATGACATCATCGCCGCACGCGATCGGCTCAAGGCGGCAGGCGCCCGCGTGATCGGCGATGGAGAGCCGAAGATCGGCGCGCACGGCAAGCCGGTGCTGTTCCTGCATCCCAAGGATTTCGCCGGCACGCTGGTCGAACTCGAGCAGGCTTGAGATATGTCGACGACAACAGCCATCGCCATCTACTTCCTGATCTGGTGGATTACCCTGTTCGCGGTGCTGCCGTGGGGCGTGCACAGCCAGGAAGAGCAGGGCGAATTCGCCGCCGGCACCGACCCGGGGGCGCCGGTCGCGGCGCGGCTCCTGTGGAAGCTGCTCTGGACCACCGTCGTCGCCAGTATCGTGTTCGGCATTCTCGCGCTGATCTATGAGAAGCAGTGGATCACGCTGGAGCAGCTCGCCGCATTGTTCGGCGTCCGCTAGCGCCTGAAAACATCTGCCGTCGGGTTTGACCCCTCGATTTTCGGGTCACACCGATTTCCAAACCGAACGCAAAAAAAAGCAGGGCCGAAGCCCTGCCGAAACCGTTGTTTTTGCGCCGTTGCTGCTCTTGTCTTTGGGGTCCTGCGGACGCTGTGGAAGCGTCGCGAGCCCGGTCGATCTCCCCAGACTTAAGCCCTGAATGGCCCTTTTTTAGCCGCCACCTGAGTGACGATTGAGCAACCTTATCACTCTGAACGGGCTTGTCACGAACTAAGGTTGCACCAAAACCGGGCCGTCCAGCACGATCTTGTCGAAATCGTCGATCAGGGCAGTCACTGCAATGGTCCAGGTGCCTGCTGTCGGCACCAGCAGGCCGGACACTTCCCAGGCACCGGGCTCTGTTGGTGCTCCGGTACGGATCAACGGCTCGATGCCGAGCCCGGGCTGTTCCAGGCTGACGCTGAGTTCCTTGGCTGCAATCGGCGTGCCGTCCTCCCGCATCAGCCGTACGGAGATGTTCACGGGGCCGGGCCGCCCTGGCGTGACAGTGATATCCGCCATGGCCTTTCCGTCATGCAGATGGACGAAGGCCGGCTCGACCGCCGCCAGTGCGCGCGGCGGCGGCGTGAGGCGCCATCCGGCGACGAGGCCGAGGATCGCCAGTGCCACGGCGATTTCCGCGGAAATGGTGCGGAACAGCCGGCGGCGTGCGCCCGGCGCACCGGCCATCACAGCCGGCGCGAGGCTGATCCGGTTACCCGCCGCAAGCGCAAGCAGCACGACGACCAGCACCAGTTTGCCGATCAGCAGCCGGCCATAGCCGGTCTCCGGCAGCAGGCGCAGATCAGGCACCTGCACCCAGATCAGCACGCCGCCGGCAACGATCAGCACGATGAGCGGCAGCGGAATGAGCTTGCTGAACCGCGCCAGCGGTGCCTGCGGGGCCGGCGTGCGGATCAGCGCCAGAGCGAGCGGCAGCAGCGAGCCGAGCCAGAAGCACAGCCCGGCGATGTGCAGGAACACGGCGGGGCGTGACAACCATTGCGGCGGCGCGCTGCTGGCGTGCCCGGTCATCGCCAGCGCGACGGCGGCGCACAGTGTCGCGAGCCCGGCGCACAGGCGCGGTGCGATGCGGCCGGAGAGGGCGATCAGCCCGAGGATGAATCCGGCGAACGCCGTGAGCGCCATCCAGGCCACGCTCGAGGCAAAAGCGACGCGCCAGCTTTCCAGGTCGAGCAGGGCGCTGACCGGTGCACCGAGGCTATCGAGCGCCTGCAGGGCCAGCAGCAACGGCAGCGCGATCACGCCGACGGCGATGGCGAGGCGCGCAGCCCGCGCCGCGCCGGGGATTGGTCCGCGATGCAGCGTCAGGAACAGACTGCCGCCGATGCCGCCGAACAGACCGACGAACAGCAGCACGCGGGCGATCACGAACAGCGCGCCGCGCACCGGATCGCTCTCGACCGCCTGGAACGGATTGCCCGTGGGCGTGCCGATCGAGAACAGCAGCGCTCCGCCGACCGGATGGCCGTCGGCGGACACGACGCGCCAGCTCAGCACATGGGTGCCGCGCGCGAGCCCCGAGACAGGAATGCGCAAGGTCGCCCCACCGTCGACAGG